>DASRBU010000123.1:0-4960 GCA_035653475.1 Candidatus Dormiibacterota bacterium
CGGACCTTGGCCAGGTACGCGGTCCACTCCAGCTGCCGGAGGGTCACGTTGACGCCCGCCTTCTGGAAGTCGGCCTGGAGGGCCGTGCCCAGTCGGGTGCCGCCGGCCGGGTTGTAGCCACGGGTGGTGTTGTAGACCCACATGGTGAGGTCGAGGCCGTTCCCGTAGCCGGCCTCCCGGAGCAGCTGCTTGGCCTTTTCGAGGTTCTGCGGGTACGGCGCCAGGGAGGTGCTCGTCCCCCACTCCACGGTCGGCATGGGGGCCCTCATGGGCGGCGCCAGGCCGGCGAACAGGTACTTGTTCAGGCTGTCCTTGTCGACCGCGTAGTTGAGCGCCTGCCGCACCCGCCTGTCGTCGAACGGCTTGTGGTCGACCGGCAGGGCCACGCCCAGCACCACCAGGCCGGGCTGGGTGAGCAGCTGCAGGTTCGGATCCTGTTGGATGACCTTCACCTGCTCGGGGGAGACGTCCGTGAGCACGTCGACCTCGCCGTTGCGCAGCTTGAGCAGCGCGGTCGAGGCGTCCGGCACCACCTGGTACACGATCTGGTCCAGATGCGGTTTGCCGCCCCAGTAGTCGGGGTTCGCCTTGAGCGTGATGTGGTCGTTCGGCACCCACTCCACGAAGACGAACGGCCCGGTGCCGACCGGATGCTGCTGGAGGCCGTACCCGTACTTGTCGACCGCGGCCGGGCTGGTCACGCCCGACCAGACCATGGCCAGGTTGGTGAGCAGGGTGGCGTCTGGCGCCTTCAGCTCCACCCGCACCGTGGAGGCGTCGACCTTGGTGTACGAGCGGACGCCACCGAAGGTGAAGTCCACGAAGCTGTCGATGCCCTGCTGGTTCCCGTAGTAGTGAGGGTTCTGCTTGTTGAGCAGGCGATCGAGCCAGGCGACCACGGCGTCGGCGTCGAAGGGCGAGCCGTCGTGGAAGCGCACCCCCTTGCGGAGGTGGAAGGTGTACGTGGTGGCGTCCGGGGAGACGTCCCAACTCTCGGCCAGCCCGGGCGCGATCTCGGTGGTCCCGGGTTTGTAGGAGGTGAGGCCGTCGTAGATCGCGGACATGACGTAGCCGGCGTTGTTGTTCAGGACCGACTCCGGGTCGAGGCCGTTGGCGTCGGCGCCGATGGCGATCCGAAGCGTGCCCCCCGCCCGCGGCGTGCCGCCGCCCTGGCCGGCGCCGTAGGGCTGACCGGATCCGCAGCCGCTCAGCAAGAGGTCGAGCGGGCCGAAGGCGGTGGCGGCCAGCCCCACGCCGGCAGCGCCGTACAGGAACCGGCGCCGGGTCATCCTCCCTGGTTGCATCCTCTCCTCCTCGGATCCGTTGCCCATGATCACCTCCCTCCATTCGGATGAGTCCGCTCGGATGGGTCCTCGCCTCCCTCACCCCCGCCGGCCGCGGCCCGCGACCGTGCGCCGGGGAGGGTCCGGCCGGCGCACGGCGGAGAGGCGCACCGCGCTCATTGGGCCACCGCGACGCCCAGCAGGGGGTCGCCATGGTTGATGGCCAGGGACGTCACCAGGAACAGCACCGGGCCGCTGGCCGGCGCCCGCAGCCGGCGCAGGGGCTCCCCGAAGAGATCCCGGATCTCGCCCACGGGCTGGCCCTCGCTCACCTCCTCGCCGACCGCGATCGACGGGTGGAAGGTCCCGGACGCATCGGCGTAGAGCCAGCTGAAGCGGCTGAACTCGCGCCGTGGGCCCCGTCCGGGCGGCGGCACGCCGGGCAGCATCCCCAGGTGTGCCAGCACCGCCCTCACCCCCTCCAACAGACGCTCCACCGACCGCTGCTCGTAGACGCCTTGCTGCCCGACCTCGGCGAGCAGGGCCGGCACCCCGCGCAGCGCGGCGTTGGCGTAGGCGGTGCCGGGCAGGTCGACGCTCCGGCCAGCGATCACGTGCTCGATCCCGAACGCCTCGGACAGGCTGCGGGAGGCCCGGTCCACCTCCTCCCGGCCGGTCAGGTGGTAGCCGGCGAAGGGAACCAGGGCCTCGATCATGTCCCCGCAGTGGAGGTCGACGTAGGCGTCGCAACCGACGATCACCTGCTCCAGCAGGAAGTGCGCCACCCGCTCCGAGGCCGAGCCGTCGGGCGAGCCGGGGAAGGAGCGGTTCAGGTTCCGCCCGTCCCTGGGGTTGACGTAGATGCTGCGGACGAAGAAGCCAGGGGTGTTCACCAGCGGGACCACGATCACGGTGCCGGCGAGACGGCCCGGATCCAGCTCCCGGGCGAGGCGGGTCGCCGCCTCGATGGGCGGGTACTCGGCGGCGTGGATGCCGGCGCTCACGGCCAGGGTCGGTCCCGCAGCCCGTCCCCGGACCACGAACGCCGGCATCTCCCAGGGCGGCTCCAGCCCGGGGACCCGGACCATCCCCCTCGCCACCTCCCCGGGCGCCGGGTCGAGGTGGGCGACGCCGGCCCTGCTCACCGCGGCTCCCCGGCCGCCGGCCCAGACGCGGCCGGCTCGGTCAGGTCGTCCCAGCTCATCCTCCTGCCCTCCTCCAAGTCGTGGATCGGTGTCGTGGATCGGACCCGGCCAGTGTCGATCGAGGGCCGGGTCGAGGCCAGGGCGCGCGCCCTCCCGCCGCGGCATCCCCGCCCGGCTGCCGACCTCGCTCCGCCGTCGCCGAAACACCGGGGCGCGCGGGACGCCGGTCCTGACCTCGATCCGCCCTCGGGAGAAGCGCGCCATCGCCTCGACGGCCGGCTCTCGGTCGTCCCCGGTGGTCGCGGGGCCGGACGCCCCCGAGGTCCTCTACGCCGACGCCGGACAGCTCGGGAACATCCGTCCCCTCCCGGACCCGCCGGTACCCGGCCCACCCCGCGCCCAGCCGGCGCGGGCTCTCGTGGACGGGGACGTCGACCCGGGCGATGGCGAGGCGTGGCCCGGCCCCGACCGCAGACCGACCCACCGGTGCTCGCTGACCGCCATCCCCAGCGGCCCCGCCGCCCGCGCCAGGAGCGCGGGCCGGGCCCCGACCCCAGGGCTGCCGCGCGCCGGTGACGGGGAGCCGCTGGGGGCGCACGGCCCGCGCCCGCCCCCGGTCACGGCCCGCCGGCCGGAGGCCGAGGCCGCCGGTGCCGCCCGGCCGGCGGGGCACCCGCCCGCGGCCTCGGAGGGGGGCGCCGGTCCGACAGAGCGGCGACCGACCCGAGCCCGGCCCCGAGGTGGAGGCGCTCATCCCATCCACGCCCCGCCATCGACGCTGAGGGTCTGGCCGGTGCACCACCCGGCCCGGTCGGAGGCGAAGAAGAGCACCGCCCAGGCGATGTCCTCGGGCGTGCCCAGACGTCCCAGCGGGATGCTCCTCAGCAGCGCCGCCTGCCCCTCGGCCCCGTAGGCGTCCCACTGCCGCCGCGTGGCCGGGTTGCTCAGCACGAAGCCGGGGGCGACGCCGTTGACCGTGATCTGCCAGGGGCCCAGCTCCCGGGCCAGCTGGCGGGTGAGCCCGATCTGGCCGGCCTTGGCGCTGGCGTAGGCCTGGATGCCGGTGAGGCTGGTGCTCCGCCCCGCGCCCGAGGAGATGTTGACGATGCGTCCGTAGCCACGCTCTTTCATGAACGGCACCACCGCCCGGCAGCACAGGAAGGTGCCGGTGAGGTTCACCGCCACGATGGCGTTCCACTCCTCGGCCGTCACCTGCTCGACCGGCTTCCCCACCTGGCCGAGCACGCCCCCGGCCACGTTGACCAGGATGTCGACCGAACCTTCGGCGGTGACCATCTCCTCCACCAGGCCCCGGACCTGGTCGTCCCGGGTGACGTCCAGCGGCCGGGACCGACAGCGCCCCCCGGCCCGCTCGCAGGCGCGGGCGGTCGCCGCCGCCTCCTCGGCGAGCACGTCGACGGCCCAGACCGAGGCCCCACACCGCGCCAGCTCCACGCAGATCGACCGGCCGATGCCGTGGGCGGCGCCGGTCACGAGCGCCGCCCGCCCCTCGACGCCGGAGCCGGAGCTAGAGCCCATCGATCCGCCGGCGCCTCCCCTCCGCTACCGGCGTGGTGACGGGGCCGCGCCCGGCGACCGGCGGCAGAGGCCGGCCGCCGAGGCGGACGCCGCCCGGAACCGCGGGCGGGCAGGGGACCATCCCGTAGGCCACGACCGGGAAGACGACCGCGCCCAGCGGCTCGGCCGCCTCCACCGCGACGCGTTCGGCGAGCAGCACGTCGGTGGCCAGGCTGAGGTGGGCGTGCTGCTCGACGCTCCCCAGGGGGACGACGGCCCGGTCGTCGCGGGTCAGGTGGTCGGCGACGTGCATCCAGTTCAGGTCAGCGATCTTCAAGGGCATCCTCTCGATCGGTCGTCCGGCCCGGCCGGTCCACTTCGCCGATCGTGACCCGACCGGCCTCGTAGACACCGTCCAGCGCCCGTGAGAGCGCGTAGGCCCGGCGGGAGGTCAGGGCGGTGACGGCCGTGACCAGGGCGTTGACCACCGCGATCGGGGCGGCCAGAGAGTTGTTGATGGTGGCCGCGTCGGTGGGCGCCAGCAGCGTGAAGCGGGCCAGCCGGGCCAGGGGTGAGGCATGGCTGTCGGTGATGGCGATGGAGCGGTTCGTCCGCCCGGTCGCGACCTCGAAGAGGTGGACGGTGGACCCGACATACCGCCAGAACCCGATGGCCACCACCGACGAGGCCGGGCTCAGGGTGGCGACGTCGGTCGCGGCCAGCACCGGGTCGGGGCGAGTGCGAGCGGGGACGCCGGCCAGCTCGAGCAGGTGGGCGAGCACGGTGGCAACGGGGGCGGACATGCCGGCCCCCAGCACCACCACTCGGTCGCTGGCCGCGACCGCCGCCGCCACCTGCTGGACCAGGTCCTCGCCGTTCATCGCCGCCGCGGCCTGGATGTTGCGCAGGTCCTGGCCCATGGTGACCGCCACCGAGCCGCCCTCGGGGTCCCCGCCCGGCTCGAGCAGGCGGCGCCGCAGCTTCTCGGTCGCGGTCAGCACGTGCGGGAGGTCG
>DASRBU010000124.1:0-6632 GCA_035653475.1 Candidatus Dormiibacterota bacterium
CAGCCACAACGGCTGCAGCACCTGCTCCTGGACCCGCCCGGCGTTACGGTCGACGAACGGCGGCAGCACGGGGTCGAGCAACCGGTCGAGGACCGGTTCGGCCGGGTCGGGTCGTCCGCGGTCAGCAGCGTCCAGGCACCAGACCCGCCGCCGGCGAGCCGGCGGCCCGCGGGCGACGCCGGGTCAGCCCCCGCTTCCCGACACCAGCCGCTGCAGGTCGGCCGTGACCTGGCCCAGCTCTCGCGCCCCCACCCTGCCCGTCAGCTCGGCCGCGGTGGTGAGCAGCACGCACCCACCGCCGACCCTGGCCGTCGGGATCGGCCAGGGGACCGCGAGCCCGTACGGTCCCCGCTCGGGAGGGGTGAAGCCCTCCCCCGGCTCCAGGCAGGGGACGAGAGCCTCCACGCCGGCCAGGACCTCGTCGCCGGCCCATGAGGCGGCGAGCAAGGGCAGGGCCTGGAAGAAGCGGGCGGTGGCGGCCAGCGGGCGCAGGCACGCCGCCAGCTCGGCCGGGTCCGCGGGCGGCCCCGTCTCGGAGAGCAGCACCAGCTCCACCCCCGCCTGGCAGAGCGACCTGACCACGACCCGCAGGACCTCCGTCGCCTCCTCGTGGTCCAGGCCCGGGCACGTGGCCGCCAGCTCCAGCGGGCCGGGCAGGGCCGCGCCGACCACGGCCGAGTCGCCGAGCACGGCCCGCAGACGCCGGGTGGCGTCCACCACCGTCGCCGCCCGGCCCCCGGCCATCGCCGCCTCGGCCGAGGTCACCACCGCCCGAGCGCACGGCCGGGGCGGGAAGGCCGACCAATCGAGGCGCGCCCCCGCCACCTCGCAGGCCAGGTTCGACCCCGACTCCACCCAGGCCACGTCCAGGCCCGCCCCCCGGACCAGCTGGGCCAGCAGGTTGGCCAGCTTGGTGGGGTTGCCCAGGAGCTCGGCCGGGGTCAGGCCCTCGATCTCGCCGGCCAGGGCCGAGGCCCGGGGAGCGACCAGCGGCCGCTCCCCCACCCGGCCCAGGGCCGCCTGGCGCAGCAACGCCCGCGCCGAGGCGGTCACATGCGGACCACGGGCTGGACCGGGTGCGCGTCGGGCCAGCTCCCGTAGTTGCTGAGCACCTCCTCCGGCGGCCTCTGACGCTGCCACTCGGCCAGGAACTCGGCGTAGGGTCGGCCCCGACGCAGGCGAGCCCGACGCTCCTCCTGGCGGAGCCGTTCCGTCTCCTCCAGCAGGGGAACCTGGCGCTCGGCGTCGTAGGCCACCCGGTAGACCCGGTGGGCGGTCTCCTCGGTCAGCTTGCCCTCCCGGATGTCCTCGGCGACCGACTCGGGGTCGGCCTCCAGCGGGTCGCCGTACCCGGCGCCCCCGGCGGAGAAGCCGAAGGTCATCACGTCACCCTCTCCATAGGGTCGCACCGAACGGCCGAAGAACTCCACCTCCCACTGCCCGGGGACCTGGTCGCGGTCGAGCAGGCTGCGGAACCGCATCCCGACCGGGCTCTCGGCGAGGCGCTTCACGAAGTCCGCGCCGCGGACCGCCAGCCCGGGCACGGTGCAGGGAGCGTAGCCGCCGAAGAGCGGCTGCGGGGTCTGGAGCTTGGAGTTGTCGGCGATGGCGTTGAAGTAGACGGTGGGAGCCTGGTGGGCGACCCACACCTGCACCGTGCCCACCCCTCCCCGGTACTTGCCGTGCCCGCAGGAGTCGGGCCAGTGCTGGCTGATCGGGATCAGCATCGGGAACTCGTTCTCCATCAGCTCCACGTCGGGCGCCCGGCCGAAGGGGCACCAGGGGAAGCCAAAGGAGTCCATGCCCTTCATGGTCGGACGGCCGCCCTGGCCCTCGGTGTTGATGGAGTAGGCGATCATGTCGGCGAAGGGCAACCCCCACTGCGAGAGCCCGGCGATCACCATGGCGTTGCCGGCGTTGGAGGGGGAGGCCACCGCCCGTTGCCAGTCCGCGCGGCTGGAGAACATGAGCTTGGCGAAGCAGTTGGGGGCGGTGGACATAGCCCCGGTGCAGATCATGACCGCGTTGCTGGTGGCGGCCCGGTCGTCGGGGTTGAGGACCGTCCCCCGTGGGATCCGGAACTCCATCGGGGCGAAGGTGGCGCTGGAGATGGGGAGGTCGTAGAAGACGTTCGAGTACACGTAGTTGGCGATGTGGCCGATGGTGGACTGCACGTGGGCGTGGTAGGAGGAGACGTTCTCCGGGGAGGTGCCGGTGAAGTCGAAGATCAGCCGGTCCCCGCGCTTCTCCAGGGTCAGGTAGGCGCTTCGCACCAGGCCCCGCCTGGTGCCCAGCGAGTCCGAGAAGGCGACGCAGCGGAACTTGCCGTCGGGCCACGCCGCCACCCGTCGGCGGGCGCCCTCCTCGGCCACGATGAGCATCTTCCGGAGCAGGCCCACCACCCACTCCCGGCCCTCCTTGTCGGCCAGCTCCACCAGCCGGGTGCGCACCCGGTCGGCCGCGGTCGCCCGGGCCTTCAGGTCGGTGACCACCATCTGGGGCGCGCGGATGCCGTAGGCGGAGAACACCTCCAGCCAGTCGTTCCTGAGCTCGCCCTTCTGGCCGATCTTCACCGGGGGCAGGTTCATCCCCTCCTCGAACCTGGCCTGGGCCGACACCGGCATGCCGCCGGGCTCGGTGGCGCCGGTCTCGGTGGTGTGGTTGGCGGCGCCCGCCCAGGCGATCAGCTCACCACCGTGGAAGATGGGGACCAGGCAGACCACGTCCGGGTTGTGGATGCCCCCGTAGAGCGCATCGTTGGCGCACCAGATGTCGCCCTCCTCGATCCCCGGGTTGCGGGCGTAGTGATGGCGGATGTACTTGACGATGATCGGCTGGATGATGGCGTGCAGGTAGGTCCCGGCCGCGGCGTTGACCAGGTCGCCGCCGGCCGTGAACAGCGCCACCATCACGTCGCCGGCGATCCCCATGCTGCTCCGGCAGGAGCGTTGGAAGACCTCGAGGGCCTCGTCCAGGACGTCGTTGGTCCGCTGGAACCCGATCTCGTAATCGCCCGGCCGGAGCGCCTCGACCGCGGCCAGCTCAGCCTCGCTGGGCGGCTCCAGCTTGATCCAGGCGAGCTTCTCGTCCGGTGTCGGAATCGGCATCGGTCGTCCTCCTTGCGCCGCTGACCTCCAGGATCCCGAGCGCGAGCTCGTCCACCCGGAACCGCCATCCGGGTGGGATCACCACGGTGGTGAACTCCGACTCGATCAGGGCCGGGCCGTCGACCGTGTTCCCCGGCTCCAGCCTGGCGTGGTCGAAGACCGCGGTCTCCACGTGGGCGCCCTCGGCCGGCCAGTAGGCCCGACGGAGGCCCTTGCGGGCGGCCGCCGGCGAGGGGCCCCGCAGCTCGTGGACGGGCATCTCCAGGTGCTGACCGGGGACCGCCGCCTTCAGCACGAAGGTGTCGATGTAGACACCCCCGGGCAGGTTCACCACGTGGGGGCTGAAGGCCTCGCTGAACTCCTGCTCGAAGCGTCGGTAGAAGGCCCAGACGTCGTCCTCGCTCCGGATGAAGAGCCCGGGCGTGGAGGTGCGCTTGGAGTGGATGAGCCCCCCGTACAGCATGTCGAGCTCGAGCTCGTAGACGGCACGCTCGGGGTCCAGGCCCTCGGCCGACAGCTCCTGGCGGGCCTGGTCCAGCAGCTCACGCACGGTGGCGTTGAACCGTTCGTAGTCGGTGGTGGCCTTCCCGGTCACCGGCTCCACCAGCAGCATCCGGCGCGACCGCTCGTAGACGTGCATCACATCCATGATCGAGGAGCCGAAGGCGCAGAAGACCGCCGAGTAGGGGAAGACCACCGTGGTCGGGAAGTCGGCCGCGTAGCCGGCGGCGTGGGTCGGCCCCCCACCGCCGAAGGCGAAGAGCACGAACTCCTCCGGGCGGTAGCCGCGGAGCACGACCTCCTTGCGGATGGCCGAGGCCATCTTCTCGTCCACCACCCGGCGGATCAGCGCCGCCGCCTCGGTCACCGAGATATCCAGTGGGCGGGCGATCCGACGCTCGATGGCCCGCTCGGCCAGACCCCGGTCCAGCCGCATCCGGCCACCGAAGTAGAACTCCGGGTTGAGGTACCCCAGCACCAGGTCGGCGTCGGTCACGGTCGGCTCGCTCCCTCCCAACCCGTAGCAGGCCGGCCCGGGATAGGAGCCCGCGCTCTGGGGGCCGACCTCCAGTCGACCTCCCAGGTCCTGGTTGAGCCAGGCGATGGAGCCGCCGCCGGCCCCGATCGAGAGCGACTGCAGCATGGTGATGGCCACCATCCAGCGGTCGATCACCGGGTTGAACTCGTAGTTGCGGACGTCGCTGTGCACGACCAGGCCGATGTCGAAGCTGGTCCCTCCGACGTCCGTGGTCACCACGTTCCGGAAGCCGAGCTCTCGGGCGATCCGGTGCGCACCCACCAGCCCGGCCACGGGGCCTCCGTTGTAGGTGCGGCTGGCGGTGGTGCGGAAGATGTCGGCGCAGCCCCCGGTGTTGTGGACCATCATGAACGGCCCGGTGTATCCGGACTCGGAGAGGCGGTCCCACATCGAGGAGAGCTCGATCTGCATCGAGCGCTGCAGGTAGGCGTCGAGCAGGCTGGTGTTGGTGCGCTCGTACTCGCCCAGGCGACTGACCACGGTGTGGGAGAGCACGACCGGGACGTAGCCGACGTGGTAGTCCCGGTACTCCTCTCGGATGATCTCCTTCACCCGGCGCTCGTGGGTGGGGTTGGCGAACGACCAGAGCAGGGAGACGACCAGGGCCCGGGCGCCTCGGTCCATCAGGAAGCGAACCTTGCGGCGCACGTCCTCCTCGTCCAGGGGCCGCAGGATGTGGCCCCGGGCGTCGATCCGCTCCCGGACCCCGACCACCATCTGCCGGTCCACCAGCGGCGCCGGCTTGCGCTGCAAGGGCAGCGCCCGGCGCTCGGCCAGCCGGGTGCCGTCGATCCACTGCGCCCCCCGCCCGATGAGCAGCACGTCCTCGTGGCCCTCGGTGGTGATCACCCCCACCCGTGGCCCCTTGCGCTCGATCAGTCGGTTCATGGCCACCGTGGTCGAGTAGCGGATCAGCTCGACTCGGGGCAGCAGCTGCTCCCGGGTCAGCCCCACGGCGGCGGCCGCCTCGTCGATGGCCTGCACGAAGCAGATGGACAGGTCGTGGGGCGTGGTCGGGACCTTGAGCAGGACCGGACGGCCGTCGAAGACCATGACCAGGTCGGTGAAGGTCCCCCCCACGTCCACGTCGATCGAGTTGCGCGCGGTGCCCTCCGCCATCATCTCCTCCCTCCGGGGGCCAGGCGGCCGTCCTCGATCACCAGCTCGCCGGCGGCGAGCCGACGTCGGAGGTCGTCGAGGTCGAGCTCGATGTCGTGGGTGATGGGGTGCCCGGGGGGCAGGTACTCGGTCTCGACCTGGGTCCCGCAGCCCGGGCAGTAGAACTCGACGATGCGCACCCAGTCGGGGTCGGGGGCGAACGTGTACTCGCCCTCGATGAGCGGCGGGTGCACCTCCCGAGGGTCCCGGGCGTGCACCAGGCACCCCTCCTTGTAGCTCATCCGCGCCGAGCCAAGCCCCTGCCCGCAGACGTGGCAGTACCAGGCCTCCCCGTCGACGTCCAGGTCGAGGTACTCCGTGACCCGTATCCGCTCCATCCTCAGCCCTCCGCCGGCCCGAGCAGGCCATTGCCGTACCCGTCCAGGTCCAGTTGCCAGCCGGGCGGCACCGTGCAGGTGTTGGCCGAGGCCTCCAGCACCGCCGGGCCGACGACGACGGCGCCGGCCGTGAGCGCGTCCCAGTCGAAGAGCTCGGCGTCCACCTCGCCGGTGGCGAGGTGCAACGATCGACGCCCGATCGGCGTCGGCCGGTGCCGCTCCCCGTCCACCCTCGGCGGCTCGTAGCTGGCCACCGGACAGACGCCCACCAGCGCCATCCGCTCCAGGACCACCCCCCGGCCGTCGCCCCTGGCCAGTCGTTCCAGCTCCGCTCCCGGGGGGCGCGTGAGGTCCAGCTCGACCCGCCGCTCACCCCGCTCGTCGCGGAGTCGGACCTCGGCGCTGATGCGGGCGGTGGCGGGATCGAACCCCTCTCCGGCCAGATCCCGCCGCATCCGCTGGTGAGCCTCCTCAAGGAGGGCAGCCGCCCGACCGCGGGCGACGGGGTCCTCCAGGCTGGAGGCCGGCCAGCTCTCGCTGATGTGACGGACCATCGACAGCGAGGAGCCGAAGGCGCTGAAGACCGGTCCCAGGCGGAAGACCACCGCCGGCGCGCAGCCCAACCGCTCCGCCACCGCCGCCGCCAGGTTGGCGCCGTTGCCGCCGAAGGCGAAGAGCGCGGTCCCCGGCCCGAGGCTCGGGAACCGGGTCGCGGTCGCCACCACCCGCGCCACCGCCTCGTCGATCACGCGCCA
Organism: Candidatus Dormiibacterota bacterium; assembly: GCA_035653475.1. Taxonomy (GTDB): domain Bacteria; phylum Chloroflexota; class Dormibacteria; order Dormibacterales; family Dormibacteraceae; genus CADDZO01. Next base: position 6,398 of record DASRBU010000124.1, read on the forward strand.
CGCGGCCGTCTCCACGCTCACGCCCAGAGGCGTCGCCACCTCCCTCGCCAGCGCCTGGCGTGCCCGCTCCACGCTCAACCGCCGGCGACCGCCCAGGAAGCGGTCGGGGTTGAGCATCCCCGCCACCAGCAGGGCGTCGGTCAGCGTCGGCCGCTGCGACCCCAGGTCGTAGCAGGCCGGCCCCGGGTACGCCCCCATGCTCTCCGGCCCCAGCGCCACGCCCCCCGCCTCCAGC
>DASRBU010000125.1:0-7559 GCA_035653475.1 Candidatus Dormiibacterota bacterium
CGCCCTGCTCGAACGCCTCCTCGAGCAGCCGCTTCATGGCCGCCAGCTCGTCGTCCCGCGGAGGGCGGTCCTCGAACCCCATCACCCCGGCGCGCAGGCCGCCGTGGCCGACGAGCGGCGCCAGGTTGGCGAACAGGCCCCCCCGCCGGGCCGCGGCGGCGAAGCCGTCGAGGTCCTGCCAGCCCGCCTCCGCGGCCCCGAAGAGCGACCCCAGGTGACGACCCACGTCGGCGCGGTGGCCGGGGAGGTGAGGGAAGGGGCTGAAGCCGCAGTTGCCGCAGACCTCGGTGGTGACGCCCTGGCGGACGCTCGCCGCGGCCACGTGCTCGAGCCCGGGACCGAGCGCCCAGGCCAGGTCCGAGTGGGTATGGGTGTCGATGAAGCCCGGCGCCACGGCCCGGCCGGTGGCGTCCACCTCCCACCGGGCGGTCGCCGCCGAGAGGTCCCCCACCGCCTCGATGCGATCGCCCACCACCCCGACGTCGGCGCCCACCGGCGGCGCCCCCGTCCCGTCGAAGACGGTCCCGTTCCTGATCAGGAGGTCGAACTCCACCGCTCCTCTGGCTTCGCCGCCGGCGGCCGCTCACGCCCCGGGCGGACCCGGGCCCTGTGCGTCGATGGTAACGCCCTCCCGCCGCCGTGTCCTCCGGCCGCACCGAGGCTCCGACGCCGCACCGGCCGTCTCTTCCCCGGCCCGGGCTGGCAGACTGCTGACATGAGGGAACCGGCGGGACCCGAGGAGGTCCTGGCCCAGGCGCGGCGGGTGGCCGCGGCGGCCGCGGCGCGGGCCGAGGTCGAGGTCCGGGACCTCCACGAGCTGGGGGAGCTACGGTCCCTGACCGAGCTCTTCGACCGCACCTGGGCCTCCGACCGGGGCTCGTACCTGCCCCTCAACCTGCTCCGGGCGCTGACCCACGCCGGCGGCCACGCCAGCGCGGCGCTCGACGGCGGCAGGATCGTGGGCGGGCTGTTCGGCTTCCTCGGCTTCCACGAGGGCGAGCTCGCCCTCCACTCCCACCTGCTGGCGGTGGCCGCCGAGGCGCGGGGTCGCGGCATCGGCTACGTGCTCAAGCTCCACCAGCGGGCCTGGTCACTGGAGCGCGGCATCCAGGTCGTCACCTGGACCTTCGACCCTCTGGTGAGCCGCAATTGCTACCTGAACCTGACCCGCCTCGGCGCCGAGGCGGCCCGCTACCTGCCTCACTTCTACGGCGACCTCGCCGACGCCATCAACGCCGGCGACGAGAGCGACCGCATCCTCGCCGTCTGGCGGCTGGCCGGCGGGCGGGCCACGGCGGCTGCCGGCGGGGCGCGCCTGGACGAGGCGGCGCTGGCCGGGGCGGCGCCGATCGAGACGGCGCTGGCGGTGGGACCGGGGGACCGGCCCCTGGCTGCGGCGCCCCAGGGCGCGGCGACAGTCCTCTGCCAGGTGCCCGCCGACATCGAGGCCATCCGGCGGCGCGACCCGGCCCTGGCCCTGGCCTGGCGACGCGCGCTGCGCGAGGCGCTGGTCGGGGCGCTGGCCTCCGGATACCGGGTCGAGGCCTTCCTGCGCAGCGGTCACTACGTCCTGCGCCGTCCTGGTTGACCGCCGCCGAGGGCATCCGGCGCAGGTCCCGGCGGGGAGAGGAGCCAGTCGAGATACAGCAGAATATACTGAGCGTGATTTTCCGTCATATTTCCTCGCCCCCCGGCGCGAAGACGAGCCGGAGCGGGCGAGGCTCCCGGTGCGGGGCCGTCGGGAGGCGGGGCCGCCAGCCGACCCACGCGCTCGCCCCGGCTCCGCTGACGACGGCCCGGCGGCGGTCGGCCCGGGCGTCATGAGGTCGGGCGTGGGGCCGATGCCGAGCGCCGGGGAGGAGGCAGGCCGACGTGCTCCGGCACCGCCGGACCCCGGCCAGCGGTGAGGACAGGAGGGAGCTGAGGGAAGGCATGGCCCGGACGACCCGGAGGACGGTGGAGGCAAGGACGGGCGGCATCCCCCTCGCCCAACGCACCTACGAGCGGATCCGCGAGGACATCCTGAACCAGCGACTCCTGCCCCGAGAGACCCTGATCGAGGCCGAGCTGAGCGAGCGCTACGGCGTCTCCAAGACCCCGGTTCGGGAGGCGCTGCTGGCGCTGGCGCAGGTGGGCCTGGTCGAGAGCCTGGCCTTCCGCGGCTGGCGCGTCAAGCACTTCACCGCCGACGACGCGCGCGAGATCTACGAGATCCGCGAGCTGCTCGAACCCCACGCCCTCCGGGCCGCGGTCCCGCGCATGACCGCAGCCCACCACGCCCGGCTCCGCCAGATCCTGTCGGATGCGCGCCAGGCGATCGAGGCGGGCGAGCTCTCCACGCTCTCCCGGCTGAACCGGCTCTACCACGTCGAGCTGGTCGAACCCTGCGGGAACTCCCGCGTGGTTGGCTTCCTCCATCGCCTCCAGGATCAGCTCCGGGTGATGGCGGTGCGCACCTGGCTGCAGGCGGCCAGCTACCGCCGGGAGGCCGACCAGCACGAGGCCATCCTGGCCGCGGTCGAGGTCGGGGCGGGCGAGCGAGCGGCCCGGCTCCTGCGCGAGCACATCGTCGAGTTCCGCCGTCGTTACACGGAGGTCTCCGGAGGAGAGCGATGAAGGCCATGCTGCTCGAGGGCGAATGGGCCCCACGCCGAGGCTTTCGCCCCCTCGGCGCTCGGCGGGTGGCGCCCAACGGCAACCTGGCCTGGCGCCACCCCCGCTTCTCGATCGTGGACCTCCCCACTCCCGGGCTCCAGCCCGACGAGGTGCTGATCGAGGTCCGCGCCTGCGGCATCTGCGGCTCCGACGTGCACCTGTACGAACGCGACCCGGACGGGTACATGGTCTACCCCGGCCTGGTCGCGGCCCCGGTGGTGACCGGCCACGAGTTCTCGGGCATGGTCGTGGCCGTCGGCTCCGCGGTCGCCGACCTGCGGCCCGGTGATGCGGTGTGCGCGGAGGAGATCGCCTGGTGTGGATCCTGTCACTCCTGCCGCTCGGGGCTGTTCAACTACTGCGAGCGGCTGGAGGAGCTGGGGTTCACCTTCAACGGCGCCCACGCCGAGCTGGTGGTCACCAGGGCCAAGCACTGCTGGCCGATCGAGGGTATCATCGCTCGCTTCGGGCCGGACCAGGGCTTCGTGTGCGGCGCCCTGGTGGAGCCGACCAGCGTGGCCTACCTCGGCATGTTCGTGCAGGCCCAGTGGCGGCCGGGGGCGACGCTGGGGGTGGTGGGGGCGGGGCCGATCGGGCTGGCGGCGGTAGCGCTGGGCCGGGCCGCGGGCGCCGGCCGGGTGGTGGTCTTCGAGCCCTCCCGAACCCGGCGTGAGCTGGCGCTGGCGATGGGAGCCGACCAGGCCCACGACGCGCTCGAAGCGGAGGCCATGGTCGCGGTGGCCAGGGAGGAGACCCGTGGCCGGGGGTTCGACGTGTGGGTGGAGGCGAGCGCGGCCCCGGGGGTGCTCGACCCCATCACGCGGGCGCTCGCCCCCTGTGGCCAGGCGGTGCTGATCGGGCTGGGGCCGCACCGGGCCGACATCCTGCCGGCCGGCCTGGTGCGATCCGGCGCCGGGCTGCGGGGCTCGCTGGGCCACGCCGGCTCCGGCGCCTTCGGCTACGTGATCCGTCTGATGGCGGCCGGAGCCCTGGACATGGGCCGGATCGTCACCGCCCGGGTCGAGCTGGACGAGGCCGTGGCCTGCCTGGAGCGGCTGCGCGACCGGGAGCAGGGGAAGTGCATGGTCGTCTTCCCCCGTTGAGCGCGGCCCTGGCCGTCAACCGGGAGGCGGCAGATCCTCGACGGTGGCGACCTCGACCGGGGCTCCCGAGATCGCCGACCGCTCGGCGGCGAGGGCGGCCCGGAGCGCCTCCAGCGAGGACTCGGGCGGGCAGGGGTTGACGTCCCGGCCCAGGGCGAACCGGACGAAGGCCTCGGTCTCGGCCCGAAAGGCGGCCTCGAAACGCTCCAGGAAGGTGAGGTAGGGACGGTCCGGGCGGGCGCCGTCGGGGTCCAGCGACCGGATCGGGGTCCGGCCCGACCACCCGACCGCGACGCTGTCCCGGGAGCCGAGCACCTCCAGGCGGACGTCGTGGCCGACCGGGTCGTGCCGGGAGGCACGAACGACCAGGGGGAGCCCATCCTCCATCACCGCCAGCACCAGGGCCGTGTCGGCGTCGCCATGACGCCGGAAGCGCTCGTCCACCCGCACCGTCGCCCGGGCGCTCACGGTCGCGATCTCGCGGCCGGTCAGCCAGCGGGCGAGGTCGAAGTCGTGGATGAGCAAGTCCCGGAAGATGCCCCCGCTGGAGGGCAGGAAGCCCTCCGGCGTGATCTCGTGGTCGAGCGAGACCATGCCCATCGAGTAGAGGGTTCCCAGCCCTCCCGAGCCGATCAGCTCGCGCACCGCCCGGTACCCGGGGTCGAAGCGGCGCTGGAACCCGACCTGGAGGCCGGGACCCCTTGCCGCCAGCGCCATCGCCTCCTCGGTCTCGGCCAGCGTGAGCCCGACCGGCTTCTCGCAGAGCACGGGCAACCCCCGGGCCAGCAGCCGGCGAAGGGCGGGCAGGTGCTCGCTCGAGGCCAGGCAGACCACGGCCGCCTCGACCGGCGCCTCCAGGGCGGCCTCCAGGTCGAGCGCCCGGACCCCGGGGACCCGCTCCGCCACCGCCCGGGCCCGGGCCGGGGTCCGGTTGCCGAGGAGCACCTCGTCCACCTCCGGCATGGCAGCCAGCAGCTCTGCGCGCCTGACGCCGATCCGGCCCGCCCCCAGCACGGCGACCCTCATCTCGGCCTGCTCCGCCCGACCGCGCTCGCCACCTTGTCCACGCCCCGCGTTCCGCCACCGCGCTCGGGGTGGCGAGACGCGCGGCCGGCCACGAGCCCCCTCAGCGGCGGCAGCCGCATCGCCTCCACCCGTCTCGATGGCACCGTCTGCCGCCCGGCCGGGGTCGCCGCCGCGGCGCGGGGCGGGGAGGGAGGTGGCCGTGAGCGGGCCTTCCACGTCCTCCACCACCGGGAGCCCGGACCAGGAGCGGGCCTCCCCGCCCACCCGGACCGGGACGCCGCCGACCGCCGGCCCCAGGTCGGCCAGAGCCTCCGCCCGCCGGCCATCGACCACGACTGGGCAGCGTCCGGAGCGTCCGGCGATGGGCCGCCGCTCCCCCCCGGCGCCGGCGGACGACCTCGAAGCCGACGCAGCCCCTGCCCACCGAGCCGGGAGCGACCGGCTCAGCGACGAGCGCGACGGGCATGCTCGTAGGCACGACGGGCGGCCTGCACCCCGCTCACCTCCGCGACCTCGGCGACCGGGACGTCCCACCAGCTCTCGTAGGCCGGCACCTGGACCAGTGGGTCGGTCTCGACGTGGACCACGGCCGTCCGCTCGCAGCCCCTGGCCTCCTCCAGCGCGGCCCGCAGCTCGTCCACGGTCTTGGCCCGGAGGACCACGGCGCCGAGCCCGGCGGCGTGGGCGGCCAGGTCGACCGCGGGCAACCCGGTGCCGAAGCCCTCGGTCCCCAGCGAGCGCGAGAGGCCGGCGATCGAGGCGTAGCCGTGGTTGTCCACCAGCACCACGATCAGCTTGAGGCCCTCGGCGATCGAGGTGGCGACGGCGTCGGAGAGCATGAGGTAGGAACCGTCGCCCACCAGCGCGTAGACCTCCCGCTCGGGCGCCGCCATCTTCACCCCCAGGGCGCCCGCGATCTCGTAGCCCATGCAGGAGTAGCCGTACTCCACGTGGTAGCCGGCCGGATCCCGAGTCCGCCAGAGCTTGTGCAGGTCGCCGGGCATGGAGCCGGCGGCGCAGACCACCGTCCCGCCCTCGCCGGCGGCCTCGTTGACCACGCCCAGGACCTCCGACTGGGCGGGCAGCGGCCCGTGGCCCAGCGAGCGCAGGCGATCGACCTCGGCCCGCCAGAGGTCCCGCAGCCGGCCCACCTCGGCCCGGTACGACCCCGTCACGCCCCAGTCGAGGTCGCCCAGCAGCTCGAGCGCGCGCCTGGCGTCGGCCACCACCGCCATCCCGCGCTGCTTGGCCGCATCCAGCTCGGCCACGTTGATGCTGACGAAGCTGGCCCCGGGGAAGGCGGTCTGGGAGGCGGTCGTGAAGTCGGTCCAGCGCGTGCCGATCCCGATCACCAGGTCCGCCTCACGGGCGAGGCGGTTGGCGGCCAGCCCCCCGCTCACGCCCACCGGCCCCACGTTCTGGGGGTGGTCCCAGGGCAGCGACCCCTTGCCGGCCTGGGTCTCCGCCACCGGGAGGCCGGTTCGCTCGCAGAAGCGGGCCAGCTCGGCCTCGGCCTCCGAGTAGACCACCCCGCCGCCGGCGACGACCAGAGGGCGCCGGGCACCGCGAATCGCAGCCCGCACCCGCTCCAGGGCGGCCGGGTCGGGGAGGGGCCGGGGCACGTGCCAGGTGCGGGGAGCCAGGACGTCCTCGGGCCAGGCGAAGGCCTCCGCCTGCACGTCCTGGGGCAGGCAGAGCGTGACCGCGCCGGTCTCGGCCGGGCTGGTCAGCACCCGCAGGGCTTGGTACGCCGCCGGGATCAGCTGCTCCGGGCGCGCGATCCGGTCCCAGTAGCGGGACACCGGCTGGAAGGCGTCGTTGACCGAGACCTCGCCCCGTCCCGGCACCTCCAGCTGCTGGAGGACCGGGTCCGGGGTGCGGGTGGCGAAGGCGTCCCCCGGTAAGAGCAGCACCGGAAGGCGGTTGACGGTGGCCAGCGCGGCCCCGGTCACCATGTTGGTGGCACCCGGCCCGATCGAGCTGGTGCAGGCCATGGCCCCCAGCCGCCGCCGGGCCCGGGCGTAGCCGGCAGCGGTGTGGACCATCGACTGCTCGTTGTACCCCTGGTGGAAGGGGAGCAGGTCGGGATGCTGGTGGAGCGCCTGACCGATCCCGGCCACGTTGCCGTGGCCGAAGACGCCGAAGCAGCCGGCGAAGAAGCGCCGCTCGCGGCCGTCCCGCTCCACCCACTGGTTGGCCAGGAAGCGGAGCAGGGCCTGGGCCACGGTCAAGCGCATGGCGCCCTACCGCTCCGGGGCAGCGCTTCGATCCGGGCCGGGACCGGCGGCACCGGCCGGCCCCGGGCGGCGAAGACGTCGCCCGGACCGAGCCGGACCAGGGCCGCCCGGACCGCCCGGCCGGGCGACCGCCTCCGGATCGCCGCGCCCGGCCCTCGTCCCCATCCCCTCCAGATCGCCGTCGCCGCGCCCGGAGCCCTGGCCGACGGCCGCCGGCCCCTTCCCGGCGGGTGGCCCCTCACCGGCCGCCACCTCCCCGGGGCACGGCGGCGAGCGGAGCCGGCGATCGCCCCCCCGACACGGCCACCGCCGACGGTGACGGGGCGGCCCGCGGTCTCAACCCCCTCGAATCACCTGCCATCGAGCGCTCCCTTGCCCGAGCCCTGGACCACGACCGGGACCGGAACCGACTTTTGACCTTCAGTATATTCGTCGATATAATCCCGCCCCGAGATCGGCATGGAAGCACCGTCCAGGTGAGGCCAGGATGACGGGGCCGGTCAACGTGGCGGTGATCGGCCTGGGAAGGATGGGATGC
>DASRBU010000126.1:0-5201 GCA_035653475.1 Candidatus Dormiibacterota bacterium
ACCGCCCATCCTCGGCCCCGCCCGCTACGAGAACCTCTTCGTCAACAGCGGCCACGGCCACATGGGCTTCACCATGGCCTGCGGCTCGAGCCGGATCGTCGCCGACCTCATCGACGGGCGACGGCCGGAGATCCCCATCGAGGGCATGACCCTGACCTCCAGGCCGTAGGCCCGGAGGGCTCCGGCCGCGGGACGTCCCGCCGCCGGCCGCGCGGTCAGCCCCGTCCGGCCGGCCCTCCGCGGTCGGGCTCGAGCCCCTCCTCGGGGGTCCGACCCTCGATCGCCCGGGCGACCGAGGGCGACTCGACCGGGACGGTCGGGGTCGGGCTCGCCCGCGGACCGCGCACGCCCGCGCCCGGCCAGGGTCCCAGCGGCTCCGCCGGGATCTCCACCACGGAGACCTCCTCCGCGAACACGCGCATGCCCCGGGCCCGGTAGTTGGCCAGGGCGCCGGGGGCGTCGAGCGTGCAGGTGTGCACCCACACGCGCCCGGCCCCCATGGCCCAGCTGCGGCGGATGGCCTCGGTCAGGAGCCAGCCGCCGAGGCCCTGGCCGATGAAGGCCGGGAAGAGCCCCAGGTAGGCGATCTCGACCTCGCCCTCAGCGCCGCCGTCGAGCTCGAAGTAGCCCGCCGGGGTCCCCCGCCGGTAGAGGACCCAGATCTCCACGCGGGGATGGCTGAGTCGTTCCAGCCACCGCTCGAAGGTCCAGGACCGGCGATCGATCCAGTACCAGTTGCCCCCGGTGGTTGCGTAGAGGAAACGGCCGAATTCGGGCGAGGGCAGCTCGGCGCGCCGCAGCTCCACCTCCACCGGCCGCGACGCCGGGCGGAGCTGCCCTGGATCGGTCATCTCCAGGCTCCAGGTGGTGACCCTCACCCGCACCGCCATCAGCATGCCCCGCCCCAACGAATGCGGGCACGCCCTCATCGGGACGCGCCAGCACCGGCGCCCTGGCCCAGGCGATCGCGGCCGGACGCCGGTCCTCCGGCCGTCCCGGGGCGGCCAGCCCCCGCTCGTGGCTGTCGTGCGGCACCTCCATTCCGGAGCCGGGAAACCGGCGCGCCCCGGTCCGGGCGGTCGCGATCGCCCCCTCCACCAGGCGCCGGAACTCGGGCCGATCCGCCGTCGGCGGACAGCGGACGCAGGCCCCCTGCCGCGGTCGAGACTCGAAGCCGGCCACCCCGGGCATGGCCTTCTCCAGAGCGCTGCGCACCCGATCCAGGGCGATGTCGCAGCCCCCGATCTCCCCCTCGTCGACGACCGTGCACATGGCCCCTCCTCATCCCCCGGTCAGGCCGGGGAGCGCCGCCGAGCGGGCGGCGATGAAGGCGATTCCGACCACCAGGCTGGCGAGGCCGGTGAACGTGCCCAGCCCGCACTGCAGCCAGGGTCGGCGCAGGCCGCCCACCCGGCCCCACAGCCAGAGCAGCACCGCTGCCATGTCCGAGATGACGAGGCCGGCCACGAAGGCGGCCACGATCGTCGCCGCCCTCCACCCGAGCCGGCCGCGGCGGCGGAGGTGAAGAGCGCCAGCTGGGTCGGGGTCTCGGCTCCGGTGCCGTGCAGGACGCCCAGGCCGAAGGCCATCCGTCTCGAGAGCGGCGCCGGGCGCTCCCAGCTCGTCTCACCCCGCCGCAGCCAGAGCCGGCGCAGCAGGCTGAGCAGCAGCCACCAGCGGCCGGCGTGAGGGTAGCGGGCGCGCTGGCTCCAGACCTGCCACAGCACCAGCAGTCCCAGGCCGACCAGGGTGACGCCGATGACCACCTCGCAGGCACGGTCCAGCGCCCCGGCAGGTGCACGTCGAGGACGCCCACCATCGCCCCAGGAGCACGATGACCAGGCCGTGACCGGCGCAGCAGAGGACGGTCAGGCCCAGGGAGCGCGCCCCACCCTGGCCCAAGCCGCCGGTCAGATGTCGATGGCCGTGACGTGGTCCCAGCCCAAACTGTGCGGGGCTGCGAGCACGAAGCCGAGCGCGGCCACCCCCAGGACGGACGCGGGCGGCACCGGCCCGGGCTCAGAAGACCTCGTCGCGGAGCCCGGAGCGGTACTCCTGCACCCGACGCTCGAACTCCGCCCGGTCGACCAGCCCCCGTTCCAGGACCAGACGCTCCAGCGCCGCGAGCCAGTGCTCGTAGTAGCCCGGTCCCCCCGGCTCGCACCTGGAGGCCTGGATCTGAGCGATCAGGCGCTGCCGGAAGTCCTCCCAGTCGTAGCCGCCCCGCTGGTGGAGGCCCACGGCCAGGCCGAAGGCCCGGCCCTGCCAGGGCGCCTCGAAGACCAGCTCGCCGTTCTTGCGCGGGAGCGCGGCCGCCCCCTCCATGTTCGCGATCTCGGGTCGGATGGGAGCCATCGGCCTCACCTCGCCGCCGCCGGGGCCTTCACCTTCGCCACCCCGATCATGGCGTCGCGGGTGACCAGTTGCGCCAGCTCCTCCTCGCTCAGGCCCTCGGTCCCCTCCGGGCGCTCGGGCAGGACCAGGTAGCGGACCTCGGCGCTGGAGTCCCAGACCCTGATCTCGACCTCCTCGGGGATCTCGGTGCCGAACTCGCGCAACACCGCCCGCGGCTCGATCACCATGCGGGAGCGGTAGGGGGCCGACTTGTACCAGACCGGGGGCAGGCCCAGCACCGGCCAGGGATAGCAGGAGCAGAGGGTGCAGACGACCACGTTGTGCACCGTGGGCGTGTTCTCCACCACCACCATGTGCTCGCCCTGCATGCCGCCGAAGCCCAGCTCGGCGATGGCCCGGGTGCCGTCCTCCAGGAGGCGCCGCTTGTAGTCGGGATCGACCCAGGCCCGGGCCACCACCCGGGCCCCGTTCAGGGGGCCGATGTCGCTCTCGTAGGCCGACACCAGCGTGTCCACCGCCTCCGGCGTGATCAGGCCCTTCTCGTAGAGGAGGGACTCGAGGGCGCGAACCCGCGCCTCGACCTCGGAGATGGGCTCGGGATGGTGACCGTGCCGTTCCATGTCTCCTGCCTCCAGCTTCACCGCGCCCGGCCGGCCTCGGCCGCCGGCTCCAGGTAGCTCTCCCAGAGGTCCACGTAGATCGCGCTCCGGCCGCCGTCGGCGTGCTCTCCCCAGACCTCGTCCGCCTCGAAACGAACCGAGTAGACGTACTGCGGGTTCTCCCCCTCCAATCGGGAGTTGGTGTCCGGCAAGACGAAGGCGCCGTGCACCATCTCCACGGTTCCGCGCTTGCCGCGGATGTAGCGGGGCAGCCGGGTGTGCCCGCGCGGGTTGGTGACCCGGGTCACCACCCGGTCGCCGACCCGGAAGCGGGGCGGGGCCTCCACCCGGCGCGCCGTGGAGGCGCCACGCTGGATCAGGGTCCGCACTCGGGGAGCGAGCCGCTCGTCGCCCCGGGGCCGGGGACGGGGGATGGCGTCGGGGTCCTCGCTCAGCTGGCTGGCGCGCCGGCGCAGCTCCTCGCCGTCGACGATCCCCTTCTCCACCAGCAGCGTCTCGTAGGCGCTCAGCCAGTGTTCGTAGTAGGAAGAGGTGAGGTAGCGCGCGTTCCCCATCCGCTCGATGGCGTGGCGGAACTCGTCGAGGTTGAAGAGCCCCTGGCCGGCCAGCTGGGCGAAGCCGGCGAAGACGGTCTTCTCCCAGTCGGCGTGGAAGACGGGCTCGTCGGCCTCGACCGTCACCGGCCCGAAGCCGTGCATCCCGCCCAGGTCGTGGATCCCGTTCATGGCTCACCTCCAGGCTGGTGCCGAGGTCCGGCGCCGCTCAGGCGGGCACGCCGGCCCGGCCCGGGACCGGCCGGCCGAAGACACGCTCCTCGAAGGCCGCGGCGGCGCGCAGGATGGTCGCCTCCTCGCCCTTGCGGCCGACCAGCATCATGCCCACGGGCAGACCCTGGACGACGGCGCAGGGGACGTTCATGGCCGGGTGGCCGGTGACGTCGAAGGGGCAGGTGTTGGGGATCATCTCCAGGGCCCGGGCCACCTGCTCCTCGCGGCTCGCCTCCGGCGAGGGGATCGCGGTCGCCCGCAGGGGCAGGGTCGGCATCAGCAGCAGATCCACCTCGGCCAGCGCCCGGTCGTAGGCGGCGGTCAGTTCCCGGGCCAGGTTCTGCGCCCGGGCGTAGTAGCGCCCGTGGTAGGCGTCCTGCAGGTACTGGCCCAGCAGCACCACCAGCTTCACCGTCTCCGAGAGGTCGTTGGCCCGGGCCAGGCGGCCGCGGGCGTAGGTCTCGAGCAGGCTCACCGTGTAGTGGCCCTTCCAGTTGGTGCCCATGGCGTTGCCGGCCACCATGAGCATGGTCGCCCCCTCCACGGCGATGCCGTTCCAGACGTGGATGCCGTCGCGGTGCCAGGGGATGGAGATCTCCCTGACCGCGGCCCCCAGCCGGCCCAGGGCGGCGGCCGCCTCGCGCACCGCCTCGTCCACCTCCGGCTCGGAGAGCCCGGGCCAGCCGAACCCCTCCGCCACCACCCCGACCCGGAGCCCGGAGACGCCGCCGCCGAGCAGGGTGGAGTAGGGCCGGGGCTCCGGAGCGCCGGCCTGGCGGGGATCGAGGCCGTCGGGGCCGGCGATCGCCTCCAGCAGCCGGGCCACGTCGGCCACGGTGCCGGCGATGGGGCCGGTGTGGTCCAGGGTCAGCTCGATGGGGAAGATGCCGGTGTAGGGCACCAGACCATAGGTGGGCTTGAGCCCGTAGACGCCGCACCAGCAGCTGGGGATGCGGATGGAGCCGCCCTGGTCGCCGCCGATGGCCATGTCCACCTCCCCGGCCGCGACCAGGGCGGCGCTGCCGCTGGAGGAGCCACCGGCGCTGCGAGCGAGGTCGTGGGGGTTGCGCACCGGGCCCGAGTCGGAGGTGTGGCTGCCGCCGGAGAAGCAGAGGCTCTCGCAGACCGCCTTGCCCAGGATGGTGCCGCCGGCGTCCAGGATCCGGGTGACGACGGTGGCGTCGATCTCGGGCGTGTAGCCCTCGAGCACGCCGGTCCCGTTCATCATGGGCACGCCGGCGACGCAGACGTTGTCCTTGATGGCGACGGTCTTGCCGACCAGGATCCCGGAGGGGGCGCCCCGGATCTCGGTCCGCCAGTACCAGGCGCCGAGCGGGTTCTCCTCCGGGCGGGGACGGCGGCCCGGCCGGCGGGCGTACTCCACCGTGGGCGCCGGCGGCGTCAGCTCGTCCAGCCGGGCGCAGGAGGCGAGCGCGGCCGCCATCAGCCCGCGGAAGGA
>DASRBU010000127.1:0-11256 GCA_035653475.1 Candidatus Dormiibacterota bacterium
GGCGCCCGAGGACACGGCGGCGATGTCGCGGCGGTAGGCCTCGTTGGCGGCCCGCAGGGCGGCGTTCTGAGCCTGCAGCCGGGCCGCCTGGTGGTTCAGTGACCGCTCCAGGGCGACGGCCTGGGCCAGCGACCAGAGCAACCAGAGGGCCACCAGGGCCATGGCGGCCAGGACGATCGTCTCGTGTGAGGGGCGACCGCTGGCGTTCAGCGTGCCCCGGGTGGCCAGAGCTCGTCTCGTGCGCACGTGGGGAACGGTGGGGCGAAGACCGACGGGGACCCCACGACTATAGCAGCCGGCGGCGACCATGACCGCGCCGCTGGGGCGGGGTCGAGGCCAAGGAGGACTCACCCTCGGTGCGATCCCAGACCGCCTTCAGCTCGGCCGGGTCCAGGTCTCGGTACCCCAGGCCACGGGCCAGCAGCTCGCGGTGCATGAGCGCGAAACGATCCCGGAAGCGCTGACCGGCCGCCCGCAGGGCGTCCTCGGGGCTCACCCGCAGCTTGCGCGCCAGGGTCACGACCGAGAGGAGCAGGTCGCCCACGCAGCGGAAGGCCTCCTCCTGGTCGACCGCCACCGCCTCTCGGGCCCGAGCGGCGACGGCTTCGGCGGCCTCGGCCGCGCTCTCGGGATCGAAGCCGACCCGGGCGGCGCGCTTCTGCATGCCGTGCACCCAGGCCAGGGCCGGCATGGCCGACGGCACCCGGTCCAGCGGGGTCTCCTCGGGGCGGCCCGCCTGCGCCGCCTCGTCGAGCTTGCGCTGCTCCCAGTTGCGCAGGACCTCCTCGGCGTCGGCCACCCGGGCATCACCGAAGACGTGTGGGTGCCTGGCCACGATCTTCGCTGCCGCCATCTCGGAGACCTGGACGGCGTCGAACCGGCCCTGCTCCTCCGCGATCGCCGCGTGCATGGCCACCTGGAGCAAGAGGTCGCCCAGCTCCTCCCGCAACCGGACGTCGTCCGGGCCGCGATCGATCGCCTCCAGGACCTCGTACGTCTCCTCCAGCAGGTAGGGACGGAGCGACTGGTGGGTCTGCTCCCGGTCCCACGGGCAGCCGTCCGGGGCCCGCAGCCGGCGGGCGACCTCGAAGATGGCCTCGATGCCGTCGGGGTAGGGGCGCTCCGGGGGCTCAGCCATGACGGACCGCCATCCCCGCGGCCTCGTACAGCTCGGCCATCGCGTCCATCAGTTCCATCAGATCCTCCTTCCAGCCCTCGTCCCGGGTGAGCAACAACCGGTTGGGTCGGACGCGCAGGCGGCCGGGGAACCGGCGTTCCAGCTGCCCCACGTCCAGGAGACGGTCGGGATCGACCTTGAGGACCAGGTCGCGACCGTCGGCGGTCACCGCCCGCAGGCCCAGGCGCTGGCCCTTCAGCTTGACCCTGAGCGAGTAGACCAGGTTGGCGAGCTGCGCCGGGGGCGGGCCGTAGCGGTCTCGCAGGGAACGCAGCACGGCCTCGAGCTCGGCCTCGTCTCGGGCCTCGGCCAGCTCGCGGTAAGCGTCCAGCCGGAGCCGCTCGTCCCGGATGTAGGAGCGGGGCAAGAAGTGGTCCAGAGGCAGGTCCACCTGCAGGTCCGGCGTGGTGAGGACGTCCGCCGCCGCCTCCTCCTCGCCCGCACGCAATCTGGCCACGGCCCGCTGCAGCATCTGGAGGTACATCTCGAAGCCCACGGCGGCGATGGCCCCGTGCTGCTCGACGCCGAGGAGGTTGCCGGCGCCACGGATCTCCAGGTCCCGGAGGGCGATCTTGAAGCCCTGGCCCAGCTCGTGCAGGCCGGACATGACGTCGAGGCGCTTGTCCGCCGCCTCGGTCAGGGAGCGGGAGGCGTCGTACAGGAAGTAGACGTAGGCGCGCCGCCCGGAGCGGCCGACCCTCCCCCGGAGCTGGTAGAGCTGGGAGAGGCCGAAACGGTCGGCGTGCTCGACGAGCATCGTGTTCACGTTCGGGATGTCGAGGCCGTTCTCGATGATGGTCGTGCACACCAGCACGTCGTACCGCCCGGCGGCGAAGTCCACCATCACCCGGGCGAGCTCCTCCTCCGGCATCCGACCGTGGGCGATCGCCACCCGGGCGCGAGGGACCAGGCCCGAGACCCGCCTCGCCGCCTGCTCGATGGTCCGCACCCGGTTGTGGACGTAGTAGACCTGGCCACCCCGGCCCAGCTCCCGCTCGATCACCTCCCGGATCAGGTCGTCGTCGTCCACGGTGACGTAGGTCTTGATCGGCTGTCGATCCTCGGGCGGCGTCTGGATGACGCTCAGGTCCCGGATACCGGAGAGGGCCATGTGCATGGTGCGGGGGATGGGGGTGGCGGAGAGGGAGAGCACGTCCAGGTTGGCCCGCAGCCGCTTCAGGCGCTCCTTCTGCATGACCCCGAAACGCTGCTCCTCGTCGATGATCAGCAGGCCGAGGCGCTTGAACCTCACGTCCCGCTGGAGCAGGCGGTGGGTTCCGATCACGACGTCGACGGTGCCCGCGCGCAGCCCGGCCAACGTGCGCCGCTGCTCCTCCTCGCTCCGGAAGCGGGAGAGCACCTCGACCGTGACCGGGTACCTCGCCAGTCGCTGCGCGAACACCGCCGCGTGCTGCTGCACCAGGACCGTGGTGGGGGCCAGGACGGCCACCTGCCGGCCGCTCATGACGGCCTTGAACGCGGCCCTGACCGCGATCTCGGTCTTGCCGAAGCCCACGTCTCCGCACAGCACCCGGTCCATGGGTCGTTCCGACTCCATGTCGGCCTTGATCTCGGCCAGGGCTCGGATCTGGTCGGGCGTCTCCTCATAGGGGAACGAGGCCTCCAGCTCCGCCTGCCAGGGCGTATCCGGGGCGAAGGCGTAGCCGGCCTGCGCCTCGCGCCTGGCGTAGAGGCGGAGGAGGTCCTGGGCCACCTCCTCGGCGCTCCGGTTGGCCCGGGATCGGGCCCGCTCCCAGTCCCCGCTCCCCAGCCGGTGCAGCGGCGGTCGCTCGTCGGTGCCACCCAGGTACCGCTGGACCCGGTCCAGACTCTCCACCGGCACGTAGAGCCGGTCTCCCTCGGCGTACTCCAGCTCCAGGTACTCCCGCTGGACGCTGCCGCCCCCGTCGAGGTCCTGGACTTCGATCAAGCGCATGCCGGTGAAGCGGGCGATGCCGTGGTCGACGTGGACCACCAGATCGCCGGGCTGGAACTCCAGGTGCAGGCTCGCCTCCCCACGGGTCGACCGCCTGGGGGCCGGGGAGACGGGGCGCCTCACCCGGCCGAACAGCTCGGCATCGGTGTACAGTCGGAAGCCCAGGCGGTCGTTCCGGCAACCCGCGGCGAGGTCGACGTCCGCCCGGCGCAACCCCGGCTCGAGCGCGAGGCCCACGTCGAGGTCGGTCTCGGCTGCCTCGGCACCGGCGTCGGCGAGCAGCGCCTCCACGCGCTCGGCTTGCTCGCTGGCCAGCACGATCGTGGTCCGGTCCCTCACCGCCACCAGCTCCGCCGCCGCCCGGGGGCGGCCGACCAGCGGCTCCGCCTCCCGCCAGCCCAGGTCCACCGCACCGTCGAGGTCGGCGGTGACGGCGCTCATCAGCGGCCGAGCGCCGAACGCCTCCAGCCGCCCCACCTCGACCATGGGGGGCCGGAAGCCGAGCGGCAGCTCCCCATCGCCGGCCTCGGCCTCGGCCAGCATCAGCGTCTCCTGCTGGAGATCGCGGGCCTCGGCTCGCTGGCGCTGGGGCTCCAGGTCGACCACCACCGCCTCCTCGGGCAGGTGGTCGAGGAGCGAGGGCAGCCGCGGCTCGAGGTAGGCGGCCAGGAGCTCGACCCCAGGGAACGCCACCCCCGCGGCCAGCCGCTCGAGGTCCTCCTCCCATTCCTCGCGAACGTCCCGCCGCAGGCCATCCAGCCGGGTGGTCCGGCGCAGCCGGTCGGCCGCCTCCGCCCCCCGGTCGGGGCCCAGGAGGACCTCTCGCCCCGCCGAGACCGTGACCCGGGGTACCGCCATCACCGAGCGTTGGTTGCGCGCGTCGTAGAGCCGGAGGGTCTCCAGGCGATCCCCGAAGAACTCGGCCCGCACCGGGGCCCCCAGGCTGGGCGGGAAGACGTCCAGGATGCCGCCCCTGAGGGCGAACTGGCCCGGCGCCTCGGCCAGGGGCTCGCGACGGTAGCCCAGGGCCACCAGCCTCGCCGCCAGATCGATGGGATCGGCCTCCAGGCCGGGCTCCAGGGTCACCGTGGCGGCGCTCAGGTCCTCGGCCGCGACCGTCGCCCGCATCATCGCCCGACGGGAGGAGAGCACGAGGCAGGGACCGCCGCCGGCCCGGGCCCCGGCCAGGGCGCCCAGCGCCTCCAGACGCAGCCGGACCGCCTCGTCCGCGGCCGGCGGCCGGTCGAGGAACGACACCGTGACCTCGGCGAAGTGGTAGGAGAGGGGGCGGCCGCCGAGCCAGGCCCGGAGCTCGGGAAGCAGCCGCCCCGGCCCCGGGCACAGCACCAGCGTCGTCCTGCCCCGCTCACCGGCCGCCCGGGCCACGGTCGCCGCCACCGGCGCCCAGGCCGAACGGGGCAGGCGGGCGACCTCGAGGACCCGGCCCGACCCGTCGTCCAGCCAGGCCCCGAGCGGCCCCTCCAGGAGCTGCTCGGCCAGGGATCCGGTCGCCCTCATGGTCGCCGGTCGCACCCCAGCGATCCCGGGCGGTTGTACCGCTCCATGGCCCGCTCCAGGCCCGCGCTGAGCGCCAGCTCGACGGCCGAGGCCACCCCCTCCAGGACGGTCGGCAGGAGCGCCGCCTCCTCGGGGTCGAACCGTCCCAGCACATGTCGGATCCCGGCCGTGGAACCGGATGCCGGCGGTCTGCCCACGCCCACCCGGAAGCGCACGAAGGCGTCGCTGTGAAGGGCGGCGACGATGGAACGGATCCCGTTGTGGCCCGCCGCCGACCCGCCGAGCCGGATGCGCAACCGGCAGAAGGGCAGGTCGATCTCGTCGTGCAGCACCCAGACCGAGCCGGGACCGAGGCCCAGGTCGCGCGTGGCCTCGAGCACCGAACGGCCGCTGAGGTTCATGTAGGTCAACGGTTCCAGCAGCCAGACTCGACGCCCGGCGACCTCGCCGCACCCCACCCTGGCCCGCCAGCGGCGGCGCTCCAACTCGATACCGGCCCGCCCGGCGAAGGCCTCAAGACAGGCCCGACCCAGGTTGTGCCTGGTGCCGGCGTACTCGGCGCCCGGGTTGCCGAGACCCACCAGCACCAGGTCGGTGGCGGAGCCGGGCATCCGGTCCGGGACGATGGCTGAGGGTGACACGGTGGACATGGGCATGATGAGGCCTGCGGCTCGTGCCGCGACCCGGGCCTCAAGTCTACGTCCGAGGGGAGGCGCGGCCGGGCTCCGCCGGCCCACGATCGCGCCCCCGCCTCCTTCCGGCCCGCCCCTCGTGCTCGCCGTGCCCCGGCGATGGCGTCGGCCCGGCCGGGAGACGGCTTCCGGCCGGACGCAGACCGGAGCGGGACAGGCAGGCCAGGGTCAGGCGGGTCATCTCCCGCTCCTCCTCGGGCGTGGCGTGGTCCCAGCCCAGCAGGTGGAGCAGGCCGTGCACCGTCAGCAGCGCCGCCTCCACCTCGGCCGCGTGGCCGAAGGCGGCGGCCTGGCGGACCACGGCCGGCCAGGACAGGGCCAGATCCCCGAGGTAGCCGGAGGCCGGATCGCCGCTGGGGAAGGAGAGCACGTCGGTGGGACGGTCCTCGCCCAAGAAGCGCCGGTTGAGACGCCGCAGCTCACGGTCCCCGCTCACGCGAAGGGTCAGCTCGGCCCCCGCCCGGGGCAGCCGCGCCGCCACCGCCGCCTCCTCCGCCGCCCCGGCCACGACGTGCCGGAGCCAGGCGGGGGGGATGGGGGCGCGCACCGCCTTCACCACCTCCACCCGCACCCGGGGTCCCCGCCCGGCCGCAAGGTCGGGTGGGGTAGAGCGGGGTCCCCGCCCGGCCGCCGGATGGCGTGGACGCGCCGGGCGACCGCGAGCCCGAGGCCCGGGCGCGGAGGTCTCCTCACCCGGGCTCATCGCCGGCCGCGGCGTCCGGTCGACAACGCCGACAATGAAGTCCTCGTGGAATCGATCATCGCCTTCCTCCACTTCCGCTTCGCGGTCGCGCTCCTGCTGCTCGCGGTCGTGCTCGGCATCTGGGGGCTGTATCAGTTTCTGCGTCGCCGGCGCATCAGCCCGGGCTTCCGCGCCGGCTTCGTCCTGATGACCGCGCTCACCGCCGTCCAGGGTTTGCTCGGGCTGCTGCTCCTCACCGTCACCCAACCCCGTGAGCTCCTGCACGTCCTCTATGGCGTCTTCGCCATCGTCTTCCTGCCCGGCGTCTACCTCTACGCGGATCGAGGCGGACGGGAGCGGGACGAGCGCCTGCGGCGGGCGCGGGAGGCGGCCTTCCTGGTGGGCGCCTGCTGGGTGGTGGCGATCGCCTACGCCCGCGGCTTCATGACCGGCCGCTGAGCGCGGCCGGCTCCTGCTCGCGCCAGGCGGCCCACCAGGCCGCCAGCCCCGCGCGCCAGTCGCGCAGCGGGGGCAGGCGTTCCGAGGCAAGGCAGCCGTTGAGCGGCCGCGGGGCCGCCGCCCCCAGCTCGGCCGTGGTCAGCGGCTCCACCGGCGCCTCGAGGCCGGCCAGGCGCAGGGCCTCGACCGCCAGCTCCCAGTAGGAGCAGCACCCCTCCGCCACCACGTGCACGACCCCGGAGAGCGTGCCGTCGAGGAGATCGACGACGGCCGCGGCCAGATCGGCGGTGTAGGTCGGGTTGAGGCGCTGGTCGGCCACCACCCGCAGCCGCTCCCCGGCCAGGGCTCTCCGCACCACCCGCTCCGGGAAGCTCCCTCCCTTCACCGCCGAACCGACGGCCCCGAACAACCCCGCCGAGCGCACCACCAGCGCCTCGGGCAGGATCTCCAGCACCCGACGCTCCCCCTCCAGCTTGGAGCGCGCGTACGCCCCCAGCGGACGCGGTCGGTCCCGTTCCGTGAAGGGACGATCCCCGGAGCCGTCGAAGACGTAGTTGGTGGAGAAATGGATCAGCCGAGCCCCCGCCCTCCGGCAGGCCAGAGCGACGTTGGCGGCGCCGTCGGCGTTCACGGCCCGGGCCGGCCCCGGGTCGGTCTCGGCGGCGTCGACCGCGTTGTAGGCCGCACAGTTGACGACCACGTCGCAACGCCGCACGGCTGCCTCCACCGCCCTCAGGTCGGTCACCGAGAGCTGATGCCGGTCCAGGGCCAGGGCCTCGGGGAGCAGCCGCCTCAGATCGCTCCCCAGCTGGCCGGCCGCGCCCGTGATCAGCACGCGCACGACCCATATGGTTTCATGCTGTTGCCATGGCTCGCCTGAACGACCTGCTCCAGCGGGGACCGGTCCTCTTCGACGGCGCCATGGGCACCGAGATCATGGCCCGGGGCGTGGCCCCCGGCCGTTGCCTCGAGGAACTCAACCTGGTCGAGCCCGCCCTCGTGCTGGCCATCCACCGCGACTACATCGCGGCGGGGGCGGACGTGATCGAGACCAACACCTTCGGGGCCAACCGCTTCGGCCTGGGCGAGCACTACCTGGAGTCGCAGGTGGCCGCCATCAACCGAGCCGGTGTCCGTCTCGCCGTGGAGGCGCGCAACGCCTCCGGCCGGCCGGTGCTGGTGGCGGGGAGCGTGGGTCCGCTCGGGCGGGCGATCGAGCCGGTGGGCGCGATCAAGCGAACCTCGGCGGAACGCATCTTCACCGAGCAGGTCCGGACCCTGGCCGAGGCCGGCGTCGATCTCCTGGTGTTCGAGACCTTCACCTCGCTGCCGGAGCTGGAGCTGGCCGTCCGGGTGGCGAGAACGGTGGCCCCACGCCTGCCGGTGCTGGCCAGCCTGAGCTTCGATGAGGAGGTCGACCCCGCCGGGGTCGCGGCGGCGCTGGTGGACCGACTCGCTCCGCTGGCGGTCGAGGTGGTCGGCGCCAACTGCGGCAGCCTCAAGGCGGCGCTCGAGGTCGCCCGACGTCTCCTGGCCACGGGTGCGCCCGGGGTGTCGGTGATGCCGAACGCCGGCTTGCCGGGGCATCCCCCGGGACCCGGATCCCCGTGGGCCCCCTTGCCGCGTCGGGCCGCGGGCCGGCTCGTCTACCCGACCGGACCGGCCTACTTCGCGGAGCAGGCGCTGCGTCTGGTGGCCGAGGGCGTCCAGGTCGTGGGCGGCTGCTGCGGCACCGGGCCGTCACACATCGCCGTCCTCCGCCAGCGGCTGGCGAGCGCGGCCCCGGCCCGCCATGCGCTTGCCGACCGGCGACGGGCAGCGGGGTCGCACGGGGAACCCCTCCCGGCCCGCGCCGTCGCGGTCCCACCCGGGCCCCCTCCGGCGCCACAGCCGCCGGCGCCACCCCGGTCACGGCTGGCGGACGCGCTGGCCCGGGGTCGCTTCGTGATCTCGGTGGAGCTGACCCCTCCGCGCGGGATCGATCCCGGCCGCGTGCTGGCCGGTGCCAGGCTCCTGGCCGAGGCCGGCGTCGAGTTCGTCAACGTGACCGACACGGCCATGGCCCGCCTGCGCATGGGCGTGCTCAGCTGCGCCGCCCTGATCCAGCAGCAGGTCGGTCTCGAGGCCGTCGCCCACTTCACCTGCCGGGACCGCAACGTGATGGCGATCCAGTCCGAGCTGATCGGCGCCCACGCCCTGGGCATCCACAACGTCCTGGCCCTGCGCGGCGACCCGCCAGGGGTGGGTGATCACCCCAACGCCCGGCCGGTCTGGGAGGTGAACGCCGTCGGCCTGATCACGATCCTGGCCAACCTCAACCGCGGGCTCGACGCCAACGGGGCCCCGATCGGGGAGCGGACCTCGTTCCTCGTGGGCGCGGTCGTGAACCCCGGCGCAACGGACTTCGAGCGGGAGCTGCGGCTGCTACGACGCAAGATCGCGGCCGGCGCCGCCTTCGTGATCACCAACCCCGTCTACGAGCCCACGGCAGGAGAGCGAATCGAGCGCATCGCCGCCCTGGCCGGGGTCCCGGTGCTGGTCGGGGTCATGCCCCTGGCCTCGGCCGGGCACGCCGAGTACCTGCACCATGAGGTGCCGGGTATCAGCGTGCCCGAGGATCTCCGGCGGCGGCTGGCGGCCGCGGGCGACCGAGCCCCCGAACTCGGCCTGGAGCTGGCCGGCCGCTTCCTCGATTCGGTGCGTCCCCTGGTCCGGGGGACCTACGTCATCCCCCCGGGGGCCAGGTACGAACTCGCCGTCCGCCTCCTCCAGCAGATCCGACAGCCGGTCGGCTAGGGGCGGGCGCCGTTCTTCACGACCTGGCGTGGCGCGCGCGCAATCGCTCCAGTCGTTCCCGCTTGGCGTCCAGCGCCTGCCGCAGCGCCTGCGCCAGCTGGACGTCGTTCATCGGCACCACCCTCAGGCGGGCCTCCAGCTGGCGCACCTCCACCTCCGCGTTCGTCAGCTCCAGATCGATCGTCCGCATGGCAATCCCCCTACGTCCGTTTATTGTCGCAGCCTCTAGCGCAATTTCTCAAGTCAAAGCTTGAGTAAATAGCCCGGCCACCTGGCAGCGGGGCTCGGGCCATCCCCGCTCCCCCGGGTCGACCCCTCGGAGGCGCCTCCCGCCAAGCCGCCAGGTGCCCCGGCAGCCGGCGCAGGTTGCCCGGACCCGATCCCCGTCCACGACCGCCTCCCGTCCTCCCAGGAGAGGCGGTCGACGAACCGGTCCGGCCCCGCCGGAGAGGAGGCGGTCCCTGCACGCCGGCGACGGCGAGCGTGTCCCGCACCGCCCACCGAGCCGGCGGCGTCCCTCGTCCCTCCGCCCGGGCCATGGCCCGAGCCCCAGCGCTCAGCCGGCCAGCCCCAGCAGGGCCTCACGCGACCAGCCGTGCAGGCGCAGCCAGCCCAGCTCCAACGGGCCCAGGCCCTCCACGTCGCGGCGAGACAGACGCAGGAATACCCATTGCACCCCTCGCCGACCGCTCCGGAGGTCGGGCATGCCCATGCCCTCGAGCCGGATCGCGGTGCCGGACCTGGTCCCGGGCGGGATGCGCACCGCCCTGGTCCCCAGCATGGTCGGCACCCACACCCGCCCGCCCAGGGCGGCCCTCACCGGGCTCACGTCGACCCAGCAGGAGAGGTCTCGGCCGCTCCGGTAGAAGCGGGCGTGGGTCTGCACGCGAACCCGCAGGTAGAGGTCGCCGGGCGGCGCCCCCGGCCGGGGCACGTCCCCCATCCCCGAGAGCCGGATGCGTGACCCGGTGTCGACCCCGGCAGGGATGCGCACCCACAGGACCTGCACCTCCTCCCGCAACCCCCGGCCGGCACACGCATGACAGGTGCCCGGTAACCAGCCGCGACCACCGCAACGCGAGCACGTCTCCCGCTCCCAGCGCCACCGGCGCGTCGCGACCCCGAGGCCGCGACAGCCCGGGCAGACGCCGCCGCCGGTGCCCCGGCAGAAGCCGCAGGTGATACGGCGGATCACCGCCAGACGCCGGGAGGCGCCGTGGAAGGCGTCCTCCAGGGAGACGCTGAGATCCTGGACGAGGTCGCGACCGGCCGGCGCGCGCGGCGGCTCGGGCGTGGAGGCCCGGTCGTACCTCCGGCGCCGCTCGGGGTCGGAGAGGACCTCGTAGGCCTCTCGGATCTCCTTGAAGCGCTGGGCCGCACCCGGGTCGCCCGGGTTGTGATCGGGATGGTAGCGCTTGGCCAGGGATCGGAAGGCCCGTTGCACCTCCGCCTGGCCGGCGGAGCGGTCGATGCCCAGGATCTGGTAGTAGTCCCGCTCCGTCCGCACCGCTCCGGCCCGCTCCTCCGCCTCCACCCAGCATCCGCGGCCTCGTGCCCACCGTCAAATGCGGTCCGGGCCAGGCACTCCTCCCCCGACGCTCCGTGCGGGTCAGTCCAGGTTGATGGCCTCGCGCAGCTTCTCGAAGAAGCCCTTGGAGACCTTCTCGGGCTTGCCGGTGAGCCCCCCCACCTTGCGCAGGAGGTCCCTCTGCTCCGGGCTGAGATCCCTCGGGATCACCACCTGGACCTTCACGAACTGGTCACCCCGTCGGCCGGTGCGAACGTCGGGCATGCCCCTGCCGGCCAGTCGGAAGGTCTGCCCGGGCTGGGTGCCGGGAGGGACGGCGATCTCCACCGGCCCGTCCAGGGTGGGCACCTCGATCCGGTCACCCAGGGCGGCCTGGATCATGTTGATCCGGAGGTCGTAGAACACGTCCTCGTCCTGCCGTCGCAGCTGCGGGTGCGGCTTGACCTTGAGGACGATGTAGAGGTCGCC
>DASRBU010000128.1:0-3070 GCA_035653475.1 Candidatus Dormiibacterota bacterium
CGGCTTCAGGATGTTGGCCGCGTCGATCGCGCCCTCGGCCGCCCCGGCGCCGACCAGGGTGTGGAGCTCGTCGATGAAGAGGACGACCTCCTTGCTGGAGCGGATCTCGTCCAGGATCTTCTTCAGCCGCTCCTCGAACTCCCCCCGGTACTTGGTACCGGCGACCAGCGCCCCCATGTCCAGGGTCAGCACCCGCTTGTGGAGCAGCGACTCGGGAACGTTGCCCAGGACGATCTGCTGAGCCAGCCCCTCGGCGATGGCGGTCTTGCCCACGCCGGGCTCCCCGATCAGGGCAGGGTTGTTCTTGGTACGGCGGGAGAGGATCTGGATGACCCGCTCGATCTCCATCTCCCGGCCGATGACCGGGTCGAGCAGGTTCTTCCGCGCCATGTCCGTGAGGTCGCGGCCGAACTGATCCAGGAGCGGGGTCTTGGACGGCTTCTTGGGCGCCGGCTCCGAGTCCTCCAGGGTCGAGTCGTGGAGCAGCCGCTCGATCTCGGCCCGGACCTTGTCCAGGGTCGCCCCCAGGTCCTCGAGGACGTGGGCGGCGATGCCCTCTCCCTCGATGAGCAGGCCCAGCAGCAGGTGCTCGGTGCCGACGTAGTTGTGCCCCATCCGCCGCGCCTCCTCGAAGGAGATCTCGATCACCTTCTTGACGCGGGAAGTGGGGATGATCTGCTGGATGATGATGCGCTCGTTGCGTCCGAGGACCGATTCGATCGTCTGGCGCACCTTGCCGATCTCGACGCCGAGGTTGTTGAGAACCTTGGCGGCCAGACCTTCGCCTTCCCTCAGCAGCCCGAGCAGGAGGTGTTCGGTGCCGCTGTAGCTGTGGTGAGACCTCTCGGCTTCCTCCTGGGCGAGCGTGAGGACTTTCTTCGCCCGCTCGGTGAACCTCTCAAACGGATACAAATCGGCTTCCTCCTGCCGGATGGGTTTTGGACGGGCACCTCCTAATCCAAGGTCGGAACCTCCGGTCAGGTCCCGCCACCTACTATAACGCCCGAC
The DNA here is from genome assembly GCA_035653475.1 of Candidatus Dormiibacterota bacterium. GTDB lineage: Bacteria > Chloroflexota > Dormibacteria > Dormibacterales > Dormibacteraceae > CADDZO01. The sequence continues at coordinate 1,009 of DASRBU010000128.1, forward strand.
CGTGGCCTGAAATTCTGGTCTGGCCCCAGGGGCCGGACCCGGGATGGCACCGCGATCCGGCGGTCCGCGGCGGACCGTTCGGGCGGCGCCGGGGCGTCGGCCACACGGGCCGGCGCTGCCGGGCGGTGCCGGCGGGACGGCAGCGCCGCGCGTCGGGACCCCCTCCTCCGGTGAGGAGAGCACGCGGGGCCGTGCCAGCCGCAACCAGCCGGGCCGACGGCGGTGCCGTACCTCCGGTGCGGTCGCTCCGGGCGGGGGCGGGCTCTCCTTCCCCGTCGCCCACCGCGGTCGGCGTGCCACCCGCCGGGCCGCGGTCCGGGAACCCGAGGCGTTCGGTCCGTCCTCGAGAGCCCGGCGAGCGGCGCGGAAGGTGCCCGCCCGCGCCTGGGAAGCTGGACGCGGGGGACCCTGGCCGTCGGGGATTCGACGGGCCGAACGGGCCGAGAGGGGAACGGGCGGCCTCGCCCTCCGATGCCCGTGCCACTCCGGCCCCGCCGGGACGGTCCCGCGCGGCGCCTGGGCCCGTACCCGGGAGGAGCGCCGGGGTCGGCGCTAGCGCGACGTGAGCTGCTTGAGGCTGAGGGAGACCCGGCGCCGGGCGGTGTCGACGCCGATCACCTTGACCTGGACCTCCTCGCCGACCTTGAGCACGTCCTCGGTCTTGTCCACGTGATCCCAGCTCAGCTCGGAGATGTGGAGCAGCCCCTCGATGCCGGACATCACCTGGAGGAAGGCCCCGTACTTCTTGGTCTTGGTAACCGTGCCGGTCACGACCGACCCCACCGGGTAGGTCTCGAGGAAGCGCTCCCACGGGTCCTGCTGGAGCTGGCGCAAGCTCAGCGAGATCCGGTTCTGGTCCGGGTCCAGCTTGATGACCTTGACCTCGACCCGGTCCCCCAGCTGCAGGACGTCGGTGACCTTGCTGACCCGATCCCAGGAGAGCTCGGAGATGTGGATGAGGCCATCCGCCCCTCCGATGTCGACGAAGGCGCCGTAGCTGGTCAGCCCGGAGACGGTCCCGCTGACGACGTCGCCCACCTGGATGCGGTTGAACAGGTCCTCACGCCGTCGCGCCCGATCCTCGTCCTCCGCCGCCTTCTGGCTGACGATCAGGCGGTTGCGTCTGCGGTTGACCTCCAGGATCTTGACCTGGATCTTCTGGCCCACGAGGCTCTCGAGGTCGCTTGCGGCCGCCCGGCCCACCTGGCTGGAGGGCAGGAAGCCCCGCAAGCCCAGGACGTTGACGATGAGCCCGCCCTTGTTCTGCTCCCGGACGTCGGCCTCGATGACCTCGCCCGAGGCCTGCTTCTCGGCGGCCGTGAGCCAGGTGGTCTCCGCCCGCGCCCGGCGCAGGCTCAGGACGACGTTGCCCTCGTCGTTCTCCGGCTGCAAGACGTAGACTTTGACGCTGTCCCCTGGGGCGAGCGCCGGTTCGTCACCACGGAAGCCGAGCTCCTTCCCGGAGATGATCCCCTCCGCCTTGGCGCCGATGTCCACCAGCACCTCGTCGGCGTCCACCCGCACCACCACGCCGTCGACGATGTCGCCATGCTTGGGAGTGCCGAACGCCTCCTCGTCGGTGCGAAGGAAATCCTCCATGGTCATCGCCGAGAAATCCTTTTCCTCGGTCATGACCGCGCTCGCTTCATCCGACAAACTGAATAAGCCCCCTTGGAAGTATTTGGTGTCTTGGTTGTCGCCCGCTGCCACGGGCCCACGGCTCCCGTGGCAATGCCGGTGAACCGCCGCCAAAACGAAGCCCCATGATACCAAGGGCATCGGCCGAGGGCTGGGCTGCATCTGGCGATGGGCCTCCCCGGCGGCACCACCGCCGACGGAGCAGGACCCCCCTCTCCACGGCCGGTGCCCGGCCTCGCCGCCGAGGTCGACTCGCTGCAATCGATCCTGGTCAGCTCACCACCCTGGCGGTGGAATCCAAGTCGGGGTCGGCGAGGATCTGGTCGAGCTGGGCGGCGTCGATGGTCTCCTCGACCTCCAGGCGCCGGACCACGGCGTCCATGGCCGTCCGGCGCTCGGTCAGGATCCGGCGGGCGGTCTCGTA
>DASRBU010000129.1:0-7925 GCA_035653475.1 Candidatus Dormiibacterota bacterium
CCCACCCCGAATCAGCTCGGCACGCAGGCGCTCCGACTCGGCCCCGCGATGGCGGCTGGCCACGACCACCACCGTCACCCCGGCCGTCGCCGCCAGGGGCAAGAGGGCGGTGAGGTTCCGGCCCGCCCTCAGGTGGCCGACGTGGAGGAGGATGCGGCGGTCGAGCGGTAGCCCCCACTTGCCCCGGAGCCGCTCCTTCTCACCGGACAACGGGGGCCGGAACCGCTCCAGATCCACTCCGCCCGATACCCGGATGGCGTTGACGCCGGCGGCCAGGGCGCGCCGCCGGTCCTCGTCGGTGGGGAGCAGCAGCAGCTCGGGCATCAGGGCCCGTGGGAAGCGGTGCAGGGCCCGGGAGGCGACCCCCTGCAGGGCCACGAAGGCGACCGGGGCCCGACAGAGGCGCCGCAGGACCTGGGCGCGCACCAGCGCGGCCGTGGTCAGCGAGCTGCGCGAGGCGTAGACCACGACCTCCGGCCGCGCACGCCCTCCCCAGGGCCGGAGGGCGGCGCGGGCCGTGGCGCCGAGGCGGAATACCGCCTGGCCCGGGCGGCCCCCGGCCGAGGGCGACGCCTCCACGATCCGGGTCGCGACCCGGCAGCGCCGTCCCAGCTCCGATCCCAGCACCCGCACGAACTTGGCGTAGGCCTCGTCCGGGACGCCGTCGACCTCCTCGGCGACCAGGAGCACGCGCAGGCCAGCTCCCTCCTCCCGGCCCGAGCTGGCCGCGGGCTCCCCGTCCGGACGCTGGAGCGGCGGCCCCCCCGGGCGGCCGGGGCGCGCCGGCGCCGCCGGGATCGGGGCGCCGCCCGGCGCCTCCGGCCCGCCCTCGTTGAGGACGGCCTGGTCCCGCAGCTGGCGCACCCGCGGCGTCCGGGCCCCGAAGGCCCAGACGGTCACGGCCCCCGCCACCAGCAGTTGGCCCAGGGCCCCGGCGCTGAAGGCGAGCCCCGCCCCGACCAGCCCGGCGCGCGGGATCAGCCAGAGGCCGGTGCCCAGGGTGACCGCCGCCGCCACCCCCGCGGTCGCCGTGTCGACGATGGGGTGACCGAGGCCCAGCCAGCAGCTGTCGAGGACGCTCTTCAGCCCGTACAGGGCCATGCCCACGGTCAGGACCATGAGCGGCACGGCCGCGGCCTCGTACTTGCCACCGAACACGCTGGCGGTGAGCGGACGGGCGAGCGCCACCAGCGCCACGGCCAGGGGCAGGGTGACGGCGGTGGTGAAGGCGAGCACCCGGACCAGGTAGCGTCCCACCTCCCGCTCCGACAACCGCGCCACCCGCGGCGTGAGCACGAAGGCGATGGCCGAGGGGATGAGCATGAAGCCATTGGCGATGGCCTTGGCGGCACCGTAGCTCCCGGTGCTGGCCTCGCTGCGCAGGTGCTGGACCAGGATCAGGTCGCCGCTGTACCAGAGGTTCCAGAAGACGGCCTGGAGCAGCACCGGGCGGGCGAAGGCGGTGATGCCCCGGATGCGGCTCCAGCCCAGCGTCGAGGGGCGGAAGCCGACGTCGAGGCGGCTGACCGGGGCCAGGGCCAGCAGCGCGGCCACCCCCGAGAGGCCGTAGACGATCAGGAAGAGGGCGGGAGAGCGGCGGCCCGCGGCCGCCAGGGCCAGCACCGCGACCAGCTGCAGCAGGTTGGCCAGGACGTAGAAGACGGACTGCAGGGTGTAGCGGCCGAGGCCGCGCTGCACCTCCCGATAGGTCTCGAGCGCGGCCACCCCGAGCAGGTTGACCAGCAGACCCACCACCAGCCAGCCGTCCAGGCCCAGCGGCCGGGCCACGGCCAGGGTGATGACGGCGCTGAAGCCGAGGACCACGGCCACCATCGCCAGCCAGTTGGTGTAGTACAGGTCCCGTCGCTCTCGGTCGCCCTCGTGGCGGGCGAGGAAGCGGGAGAGGCCCAGGGGGGCGGTGGTGAGCAACACCGAGAGCACCGTGGCCACGGCCAGCGCGTAGCTCAGGCGGCCGTACCCGGCCGGGTCGAGCAGCCGGCCCGCCGCCACCTGGAAGAGGAAGCCGAAGAGCTTGGCCAGGCCGAACCCCAGCAGCACCGCCAGCGAGGAGCGCAACAGGCCGGGATCGGGCATCAGCCCTCCCAGCCGCCGGCGCAGCTCCCACCGCGGCGGTGGGGGGCGCAGCTCGACGAAGGCGGGCAGCGGCCGCCCCAGCGCCAGCCCGCCCAGGGCCCCGACCAGCATCCAGAACTCCTGGCTGACGGCGGTGAAGGTCAGGTACTCGGAGGTCACGTTCAGCAGCAGGACGCAGACCACCGTGCCCAGGCAGGTGGCGCCGAGGGCGCGGCGAACCGGGCTGGGGCTCCGACGCGAGACCCAGCCGGTCCTGGCCACGGCGGCCATGAGCAGGAGGAACATGGCCAGCCCGGGGACGCCGGCCCGGAACATCTCCCACAGGTAGTCGTTGTCGACGAAGGAGACCAGCGGCCTCGGCACCTCGCTGGGCATGATCGTGGCCGTGCCCAGCCAGAGGCCGTGGTGGAGCAGGGCCGGGACGAAGAAGCTCTGCCAGTAATCGACCCGGGTGGCCATGGTCTCGGGCAGGGCCAGGCCCGCCCCCCCGAGCTGGTCCTGCAGACGGGCGGAGATCGCGGGCCAGAGCAGCACCAACCCGGCCAGGGCCGCGGGGACGGCGGCCGCGAACTCCCGCCAGGGCAGGCGCCGGACCACCAGCAGCGCGGCCACCAGGCCGAAGGGCAGGGCCAGCACCGGGGCATAGGTGTCCGAGGCCAGCATGCCGAGCACGTTGACGCCCATCACCACCCGCAACCACCAGGCGGAGAAGCCGGGCTGGCGGGAGGCCAGGAGCGAGAAGGCGAGCAGGAAGTTGAGCAGACCGAAAGCTCCGACCGCGCTGTAGAAACCCAGCAGTGAGGTGGGACGGTAGGCGTTGTCCCAGCTGGGCAGGGGCTGGGCCGGGTAATAGACCTCGACCAGCTGACGGACGTTCCCCGGGTTTGCCAGCTCCAGCACCGCGACCGCGGCCACGGGCACGCTGGCCACCAGGGTCACCTTCAGGAAACGGCGCAATCCCTCCCCGGCGAGCCCCGCCCGGGAGAAGACGAGGTAGACCAGCAGGTACTGCACCGGCCCCAGGACGGTCATCCACCCGGACTGATCGAGATCGGCCCCGGTGAGCAGGGCCACCGCCGCGGGGATCAGCACGCCGCCCAGGCAATAGACCAGCACCACCAGGTCGAGGGCGCTGAAGGGCAGGGGATGGCGCCGGGCGAGCAGGTGGACGCCGAACCCGGCCACCAGCGCCATCAGCAGCACCTCGTTGACCCGGAAGAGCGGGATCAGCGTCCCCCTGCCCATCCCGGCCGTGACCGGCACCGCGAACGCGAACAGGGCGCAGGCCAGGGGCGGTCGCCACACCGCGAGCGCGAGCAGCACCACGGCAGCGACGGTCACCGGCGCCAGCAGCACCAGGTGCGTCATCAGCGGGAGGCCGCCTCCAGCCCTTGGGACAGGTCCGGGGCCCGACCCGCTCCCGGCCTCCCGATCCCCAGCGCGGCCAGGTAGCAGAGCCTCGCCCGATCCCAGCCGATCGTCTCCACCGCCCGGGCCGCCCGCTCCGCCTGCCCCCGCGCCGCCTCCGGATCCCGGAGCAGGCGGTCCACCTGGGCCGCCACCTCCTCGGGGTCGCCGGGCCTGGCGTAGGCGACGGCGTCGTCCGGGAAGTAGGCCTCGATGGTGGCCAACCGCGAGCACACGGCCGGGACGCCGAGCTGCGCGTACTCGAGCAACTTGGTGGGGAGCAGGAAGGGCGTGTAGCGGTCGGGGAGGATGGTGACCAAGCCCAGCGTCGCCTGCCGGACCTCGGCCAGCGCCCGGCGCCAGGGCAACAGGCCGGTGAAGCACACCCGCTCCGCCAGGCCCAGATCGCGGACCAGCCGCTCCAGAGCCGGCCGCTCCTCGCCGTCGCCCAGGATCTTCAGCCGCAGGTCGGGCCACCGGTCCCGCAGCAGGGCGAAGGCCTGGACGGCCACGTGGATGCCGTAGCGCTCGATCAGCGTGGAGTGGGTGACGAGGACGCGGTCCCGGCGCTCACCCAGCGAGGGCAGGTCGGGCGGCAGCTCCACCGTGTTCGGGACCACCGACATCTTCTCCGGCCGCAGACCGCGCGCCCGGAGCTGATCGAAGCAGGGACGGTTGACCACGATCACGTGATCGGCCCACCGGGTCGCCGCCCACTCCGTCGCCCGCGTCAGGGCCAGGGCCGCCGCGCCCAGGCGTCCCTCCAGACGGGCGGTCACCATCTCCGGCGCCAGCTCGTACATGGTGAAGACCAGCCGGGCGCCCCGCCAGCGGGGGACGGCGCCGGCGAAGGCCAGCAGGTCGGGCAGGTTGTCGACCTGGACCGCGGCGTAGCGACGCCGCAGGCCGAGCACCCCGGCCAGCCCCAGCGCGGCGAGGAAGAAGGCGACGTACTCGAATGGGTAGCGGATGGCGGGCCGGCGGCGGTGCCCGATGGGGATGCGGTACACACGCAGCCCGGGACGGGGACCGGCGGAGGCGTCCGGCACCTGGGGCCGCCACTCGTCGACGGAACAGATGAGATCGACCTCGCAGCCACGCTCGAGGAGTTCATGGACGTCGCGGGCGACGGTGGGCATGTGGGGATAGGGGTGCTGGGTGATGCGCAGCACCCGCACCGGGGTCGAGACCCCACCCGGGCCGGCCAACAGATGCTCCAGACGTTCCAGGGCGTCCGCCCGTTGCTGCCGCAGATGCCGAGCCAGCGCCCGGCTCCGCGCCGCCAGGACGACCCGGTCCTCCAGCGCGCGGGCGATCGCCTCCGCCATGGCCTCGGGCCGGTTGGGCGCGAAGATGGCGCCGGCGGCGAACCGGGCCCGCAGGCCGGGCAGGTCGGAGAGCACGAGCGGTCGCCCCAGCCCCACGGCCTCGAAGGCAGCCCGGTTCATGATGTGGGGATCGGTGCTGAACACCGCCACCACCTGGGCCGCCGCCATCTCGCCCAGAAAGCGCGGATAGGGCAGGAACCCGGTGAAGACCACGTTGGGCGGCGCCTGCTCCCGGAGGGCGCGGGGGACGTTCTCGGGATCGCCGGTGAAGCGGAAGCGGACCTCGGGCAACGCCGCCGCCGCCGCCAGCGTCTCGGCCACCGGCTCGTTGCCGTCGAGGCTGCCCGCCACCAGCACCGTGGGGGTGACGGCGGGTCGAGACTGCGACGAGGTTGCACACCCACCCTCGGCCTCCATCGGCTCCGCCTCCTCGGGATCGGGGACGTCGTCGGGCACCATCAGGCCACGGACCCGCCACCCCTGGACCAGCTCCAGGGCCTCCTCGGTGTGGACCAGGGCCGACCGGCTTCGCCGCAGCAACCAGCGATGGAGGGGGCGTGCCCAGCGCCATCGGGGGGCGTGGAAGGTGTCGGTGTGGCAGTCGACGACCAGCGCCGCTCCCCGCCGACGGCACCACGCCCAGGCCACCAGGGGAGCCGCCACCGGTGGCGTGACCACGAGCACCCGGTCAGGCCGGCGTGCCTCGAGCAGGCGCCAGGTCCGCCACGCGCAGCCCAGGTAACGGAACGGGGCCGTGGTCGGGCCGCGGCGGCGGCCGCAGGTCACGAAGTGCGCCTCGCCCCCCAGGGCGCCGGCCAGGGCCACGGTCCGGGCCTGGAACCGTGCCCAGGCCAGCGCCACCAGGGTCGGGTTCCGCCCCACGCTCAGGCCTCCCGGTCGAAGGTCTCTCCGGCCACCCGCCCTTCCCGGGAACGGGAGTCGAGGCCCTCGGAGGCGCCCCGGCCCTCCTGGGAGGGGACGTCGTCGGGGACGAGGTTCGGGCCCGGGAGCGCGCGCTGGACCGGCTTCCTGGGCAGCAAGACCGCTGCCACCGGCTCGATCCCGACCTGACGCAGCAGCTCGCCCGTGCGTCGGGCCTCGCTGAAGCGCGTGCGTCCTCTGGTGGCCACGATCACCGCGGTGCTGGCCGGCGGCTCCAGCCAGGGCGTGGCCGGTCCGTGCAGCGGCGGTGGCACGCAGCGGATGGTCACATCGAAGCCGTCCTGGGGCGGGGCGCCACCGCTGGTCACCACCACCTCCGAGGTCGCCCCCAGCGCGATCTGGCGCCGGGGCGCGGGCTCGGTCGAGGACTGGACCACCAGCACGCGGTTGCGGACCTCGGCCACGGCCTGGCCCAGATCGATCCCCACCTGGTCCACCGCGTCGCCCGGCGAGGCCGCCACCAGCAGCACGGAGCCGCGCTCCCGCCGGCCCATGACGCTGGCCTGGGCCAGGAGCCCGTACGACGCCGGCCCCACCAGGCGTCCTCCCTCGCCCAGGTTGAGCACCAGCCGGCAGCCGGTCGCCCCGGCCAGCTCGGCGGCGTCGCCGATGCGGTCGCGCAGCCGCTCCGCCAGCAGCGCCAGCAGGAAGCCCACCAGCAGGCCCGCGCTCAGGCCCACCGCCAGGTAGAGCTTCGGGTTGGGGTCGACGGGCTGGGGGGGCGGGGTGGCGGGCTGGTCGAGGGTGAGCACGTTCAGCTGCCGGGAGAGCTGCACCTGGGCTTGCTGGAGGCTCGAGTAGGTGCTCGTGTACTGGGTCTGGAGCCGGCCCAACTGGGCCAGGAGCGGCGCCTCCCGATTGGCGGTGCCGGAGTCGGTGTAGCCGATCAGCTGCACCTGGGCGATGGCCTGCTGCACCTGGGCGATCTGCCCGTCGAGCTGCTGGAGCTGACCCTGGTAGTAGGCGATCTGCGGTTGGAGCTGGCCGTTGACCAGCTGCTGGTTGCGCTGGACCACGGCCTGCGCCACCTCGTTGGCCAGACGGCTGGCCTCGCCGGGGGCCGGCGCGTCGGCGCTGATGCCGATCAGGCCGGTGGTCCTGAGGGCGGAGGCCTTGATCCGCCGCTGCAGGCCCTGGGGCGTGCACCCCCTCCCCTCCTGACTGCACACCGCCTGCAGGACCGGCCGCTCGGTGGCCATGGCGATGAACCGCTGGGTGGCGTACTGATCGGCCTGCATGGCCACGTCGAAGCCCTGGTCCAGGGCCTGGGCCTCGTCCACCGAGAGCACTGCGGTGGCCTCGTAGGTGGGGTGGCGGACGTGGGCCGCCCCGAGCGCCAGCACCGTGGCCAGGATCGCCATCCCCCAGACCAGCCAGTGGCGGCGACGGACGGCGTCACCGACCGTCTTCAGCGGAGACGATTCCACGGGCTCAGGATCTCCCCAGGGCCGCCGCCACCAGGGCGGGCACCGTCATCAACAGGATCTTCAGGTCGAGCCAAAGGGATGCCTCCTTCACGTACCGCAGGTCCAGCTGCATCATCTCGGGTGCCGACAGGCATTCCCGCTGGGTCACCTGCCAGAGACCGGTGATGCCGGGCGGGACCAGGAATCGCTCCAGGTACTCGGGGCGGTAGTGCGCCAGCTCGTAGGGGATGGCCGGTCGCGGCCCGACCAGGCTCATCTCGCCTCGCACCACGTTGAAGAGCTGGGGCAGTTCGTCCAGGTCGAGCCGGCGCAGGATCCGACCCACCCTGGTGATGCGGGGATCGGCCAGCGTCTTGTAGCGCTCGTCCACGGCCCGGCCGGCGAACCAGGCGGCGGCCGCCTCGCGGTGGGGAGTCTCGTCGCAGCCCACCCGCATGGTGCGCAGCTTGAAGATGCGAAAGTGCGCACCGAAACGGCCGATCCGCTCCTGACGGAAGAAGGCGGGGCCCGGGCTCTCCAGCTTCACCAGCAACGCCAGGAGCCCGATGACCGGCAGGGCCATGATCAGGCAGGCCCCCCCCACCATCAGGTCCAGCACCCGCTTCCACCAGAGGTGACGGCGAGCGCTCGCGTTCTCGTCGATGACAGCGAAGCTGAGGTCCATCGGCCGTGTCTCTCCTGCAGTCAGGCTCGAGTGGCGAGCACCCGTCCGATCAAGCGCCACCTC
>DASRBU010000130.1:0-4768 GCA_035653475.1 Candidatus Dormiibacterota bacterium
GGAGCCGGAGGGTGACAAGCTCTCAGGGCACCAGCACGGCCGCGCCCTGCACCGCTCCCCGACGCAGCCGCTCCAGTGCCGACATGGCTTCCTCCAGCCGGTGGACCTCGACCTCGGTCCGGACCGGCACCTGCGGTGCCAGCTCGAGGAACTCCTCGCCGTCCTCCCGGGTGAGGTTGGCCACCGATCGGAGCACCCGCTCGCCCCAGAGCAGCTCGTAGGGGAAGGAGGGGATGTCGCTCATGTGGATGCCGCCGCACACCACCACCCCGCCCGGACGCACGGCGCGCAGGGCAGCCGGGACCAGCTCGCCGGCCGGGGCGAAGATGATGGCGGCGTCCAGCGGCTCCGGGCCCGGTTGGAGCGAGTCGCCCGCCCACTCCGCCCCCATCGCGAGCGCGAAGCCGGCCGCCTCCCGGTCACCGGCGCGCACGAAGGCGAAGACCCGTTGACCGCGGTGGCGGGCGACCTGGGCGACGATGTGCGCCGCGGCCCCGAACCCGTACAACCCCAGCACCTCGGCCGGCCCGGCCAGGCGCAGGCAGCGGTAGCCGATGAGGCCGGCGCAGAGCAGGGGTGCGGCCTGGAGGTCGGGGTAGCCCTCCGGGATCGGGTGGCAGAAGCGCTCGTCGGCGACGGCGAACTCGGCGTAACCGCCGTCGAGCTGATAGCCGGTGAAGCGCGCACTGGGACAGAGGTTCTCCTGCCCCGAGCGGCAGTAGCGGCAGGCGCCGCAGGCCCAGCCCAGCCAGGCCACCCCCACCCGCTGCCCGGAGGTGAAGCGCGAAGCTCCCGGGCCATGGGACTCGACCGTGGCGACGATCTGGTGGCCCGGCACCAGGGGCAGCTTGGGCTCGGTCAGCTCGCCGTCCAGGATGTGGAGGTCGGTGCGACACACCCCGCAGGCACGAACCCGGAGGAGGACCTGACCCGGTCCCGGGACGGGCTCGGGGAGGGAGGCGAGCCGCAGCGGTCGGCCCGGCGCGTCGAGCACCATCGCCCTCACATCGAGTGAGGATAGGCGAGCCGAAGCGGGCCCGGTTGACACCCCCGGGGACGGGTTGCTAGGCTCCCCGCCGTATCCGGCCGCCGGTCGTGACCGGTGGTCATGAGGGGGGTAGCGCGACGGTACTTACGCGTGCGCATCGGTACGCGGCGCATGTGTTCGTCCTGATCCTGTGCGTCGGCCTCGCCGGCTACACCTCGGTCCAGCGTGCTCTGCCCACCGCGCTGCGGCTGGGCGCCACCAACGCGGCCGGCATGGCCATCGACGAGGGCGGGGCGGTGGGGACCATCGAGCTGGGCCGGGAGGCGACCGTGATCAAACCGATCGACCTCCCCTCGTCGCCCACCATCCCCCACCAGCCCATCCAGTACGTGGTCCAGCAGGGCGACGACCTCGGTTTCATCGCCAGCAAGTTCCACCTCAGCGTGGACGAGATCCGCTGGTCCAACCCCGCACTGGGCACCACCGGCCAGCCCTCGGTGGGGGAGCGCCTGTGGCTGCCTCCGGTCCCCGGGGTGGTGGTCGTGGTCAAGCCCGGTGACTCCCTGGGCAGCCTCGCCGCCGCCTTCCACGTGCTGCCCCAGGTGGTGGTCGACTTCAACTACCTGCGCAGCGCCGCCCTCAGCCCGGGTCAGGTGCTGGTCCTGCCCGGGGGCCACGGGGCCACCCTCTACACCAGCGGCGGCGGCACCTCGAGCTGGCAATCGGCGCGAGGGCTGCCGGACATCCGGCTCGGCGGCCCGGTGGGCAACGTAGCCGGGGATCCCTTCCCCTGGGGGCAGTGTACGTACTACGTCTGGAGCCGCATCCACGTTCCCTGGCGCGGCGATGCCCACACCTGGTACGCGAACGCGGCCGCGGCCGGCTGGTCGGTGGGCAGGGTGCCTCGACTGGGCGCCATCATGGTCGACTGGGAGAGCCCGGTCTACGGTCACGTGGCCGTGGTGGACGCCGTCTATCCCGATGGCTCCTGGGTGGTGTCCGAGATGAACTACATCGGGCTGGGGATCAGGGACCAGCGCCTGGTCCGGCCCGGCGAGGTCCCGCTGATCGGGTTCATCTACCCCTAGCCAGACGAGGTCGTCGCCGCTCCCTCCGCGGAAGCCCTGCCGCGCCGGCCGTCCGCCGCCACCCCGGCGGCCCGCCGTGTCCCGTCGGCGGGCCGCTCCCGTCCCGGTGACGCCGTCTCCTCCGCTCGGCCTGGCACCACAGTCCCTGGTCCCGGGCATCCGGCCGCCAGGTGGCCGTACCACGCGACCGCGAACCCGAAGGGGTGGGCGGGAGCCCCGGGCCTCCCTCCCCGACGGCGCACGCCGGGCGGTGATCGCCCCGACACCCGGCCCGGCCCCACCTGGCCCGCGCCGGTCCGAAGCCCCTGGGGGCAGCCGGCGCGAGTCCCGGCCGCTGCAACGCGCTCAGCGCCGGGGCGGAGCCGGCGCCGAGGAGGGCCGGGCCACCTCCCGGGACTCGGCCCGCGGCTCGGGCAGCAGGAGGCGGAAGCAGGCGCCGCGGCCAGGGCCGTCCACCAGGGCCAGGTCCCCCTGATGGGCCCTGGCGATGGCGGCCGAGAGGGCGAGGCCGAGCCCGGCTCCCCTTCCTTCCGGGCTCCTGGCCCGGTCGAGCCGCGAGAAGCGCTGGAAGAGGAGGGAACGCTGCTCCGGCGGCACCCCCGGCCCGTCGTCGGCGACCTCGAAGGTCCAGCCGGCGGCCGTGGGTGCGGCCCGGAGGAGGACCCACCCGCCGGCGGGGGTGTGCCGGATGGCGTTGTCGAGCAGATTGTCCAGCACCTGTCGCAGCAGCCAGGGGTCGGCCGCCACCGTGCCCGCGTCCGGGGCTTCGACCGTGATCCGAGCCCCGGTGCGAGCTGCCGCCGCTCCCCAGCGGGCCGCCGTCTCGTGGACGAAGTCGGCGACGTCGACCGCCTGACGCTCGGGTCGCAACGCGCCGACATCGGCCCGGGCCAGCATCAGCAGGTGCTCGGAGAGCCTGGCCAGGTGGGCGACCTCGGCCTGTACGGCCCGCAACACCCTGGCGTACTCCTCCCCCTCCCGGGGCCGGGCCAGCGCCACCTCGATCTCCGTCTGCATCAGCATCAGCGGCGCCCGCAGCTCGTGTGAGGCGTCGGCGGTGAAGCGGCGCAGGCTCTCGAAGGCGGCCTCGAGCCGGGCCAGCATGCCGTTGAAGGTGTCCACCAGCTGGCCCATCTCGTCCTCGGGCACCGGCACCTCGACCCGCCGGTGGAGGTCCTGCTCGCTCAGGTCCCTGGCCACCGACGCGATCGTCCTCACCGGCCGCAGGACCCGGCCCGTGAGCCAGTAGACCAGTCCTCCGCCGCCGCAGGTGGTGGCGAGCCCCAGGACGGCCAGGCCGATCAGCGCCCGGGTCAGCTCGTCCTGGGGCTCGCCCAGGGAGTGGCTGAGGACCAGCGCCGCATGCAGGGGCGAGAGGTCCGGCAGCGGCTCGGCGTAGACGCGTCGCGGCACCCCGTTGGCGTCCCGGAGGTCCAGCCACACCGGGCCGTTGGCCCGGAGCGCCCGCCTGGCCACGGCCACGATGGTCGAGACGGCGAGGGGCTGCCGCGGGGTCCCGGCCAGGATGCGGGTCGGGCTCGCCACGGCCGCCGAGACGGCCACGCCGTTGGGCGTCTCGCCCGGTAGCTCGCCCCGGGCGTAGACCACCTTTCCCCCCTCCAGGAGCAGGCCCGGGTCGATCAGGCCGGCCTGCTCCACCAGCGACTCGTCGACGGCGGCATCGAGCGACAGGGCCAGGGAGGTGTAGGCGACGGCGGCGCTCACCGAGAAGCCGACGGCCAGGATGACCACGGCCAGCAGGGTGAGGCGCTGCCGGGTCCGGAGCTTCACCCGCGGGATCATTCAGCTCCCGTCCGGAGGGTCGAAGCGATAGCCGAAGCCGCGCACGGTCGCCAGCGGATCGGGCGCACCGGCGGCGACCAGCTTGCGTCGCAGGCGGCCCACGTAGACCTCGATCAGGTTGTGGCCGCCGTCGAAGTCGTAGTTCCAGACGTGCTCGATGATCTGGTCACGGGTCAGCAGCTGCCCAGGATTGAGCATGAAGTACTCCAGGATGGCGAACTCCTTGGCGGTCAGCGCCACCCTCCGGTCGTGCACCCTCAGCTCGTGCCGACCCAGATCCAGCTCGATCGGCCCGGCCCTCAGGGTGGAGGTGCGGTTGGGCAGGTGCCGGCGCAGCAGGGCGTTCATCCGCGCCACCAGCTCGCGCAAGGCGAAGGGCTTGACCAGGTAGTCGTCGGCCCCGGCCTCCAGGCCCTGGACCCGGTCGTCGACCGAGTCTCGGGCGGTCAGCATCAGGATGGGCACGTGCACCCGGCGGGCGCGGAGCCGGCGGCTCACCTCGAGGCCGTCGAGGCCGGGGAGCATGACGTCGAGCACGATCAGGTCGAAGGGAGTGGTCTCGGCGCAGACCAGGGCCTCCTCGCCCTGATGAGCGACGTCGACGGCGAAGCCCGCGTCCTGGAGCCCCCGGCGCAGGCTGACCGCCAGACGATGGTCGTCCTCGACCAGGAGGATCCGCATCTCCTCTATGGTGGACGGGTCACGGCGGGGGCGCGCCGGCGCCGACGGTCAGGGCGTGCATCGGGCGCCTGGCGGTGGAATCCAAGTCGGGGTCGGCGAGGATCTGGTCGAGCTGGGCGGCGTCGATGGTCTCCTCGACCTCCAGGCGCCGGACCACGGCGTCCATGGCCGTCCGGCGCTCGGTCAGGATCCGGCGGGCGGTCTCGTA
>DASRBU010000131.1:0-5979 GCA_035653475.1 Candidatus Dormiibacterota bacterium
GCGCCGGGGCCAGCTGCAGCGCCACCCGGCGCGCGCTCTCGGCCGCCGCCTCGACCATGATCAGGCCCGGCGGCTTGCAGGCGTCGCCGGCCAGGAAGAGGCCCGGGCCGGCCAGGCTGGGCAGCTCCCGGCCCTGGCCCCGGCGGTTGACCGGCCAGGCCGAGCGGTAGATGGCGGCGGACAGCACCCAGGACTCGTCGATCTCGCGGCCGGCGATCGCGGCCAGATCGCGCAGCGCCTCCCGCCGCTCCACCCGGGGATCGGCGTCGGGGGCACAGGCGTGGAAGGTGTTGATCAGATGCCGCCCCGTCGGCGCCAGCGAGGGGTCGGCGTTGCTGAGCTGGGCCAGGCCGGAGAGCCGCCGGGTACCGATGCAGAACATCACCCCGTCGTGCGGGACCAGCGAGAAGGGCAGCAGGAGCTGGAGTTTGAAGCCGCAGGCCGGGTCCGAGGACGGCCCCTCCCCCTCCCCGACCGGCCAGGGGGCGTCCCCGCCGGCCGTCCCCACCACCTGGCCGGCCCGCACCTCGATGGCCCTGCCGCGGTCACGGTCCCGGCAGCGGACCAGCCACCGGACCGACGGGCCTGCGGCCAGGGGCTCGATCGCCTCCACCTCCGTGTGCAGGAGCACACCGGCGCCGGCCGCACGGACGTGGTCGAGGAGCCGGTCGACCAGGGCCCGGCAGCCACCCCGGGGCAGTCCCGGGCCGCCGTGGCGCCAGAAGGAGCCGAAGACGGCGCGAAAGTCCCGCCAGGCGAGCCGGTCCAGGGGCAGGGAGAGGGCGAAGTCGACGCAGCAACGGATCAGCTCGTGCATCGTGCCCCGGATGCGCCGCCGGCGCAGCCACTGCTCGACGCTGTCCGGGGAGTCTCGGTCGCGGAGCAGGTGGAGGAAGAAGCGCAGCGCGGTCGGGACCTCGGCCGGCCGCAGCACCCGGGTGAAGAGGTGGTGGGGATGGGTGCAGACGACGTGACCCCGAGGTGACCAGACCGAGCAGATGACCGAGGAATCCACGATGGGATGGTCGATCCCCAGCTCCCGCAGGGCCCGGGCCAGGGGACCACGGCTGCCGTGGGGGATGAGGTGGAGCGCACCGGTGGAGAGCTGGGCGCCCCCCACCAGTTCACCGCTGAAACGCCCGCCGGGGATGCTCCGCCGCTCCACCAGCAGGACCCGGAGGCCCCGGCGCCGGGCGTAGGCAGCGACCAGCAGGCCGGCGATGCCGGCGCCCACCACCACCACGTCCCACTCCGCGGGGGCGGGCGTCCCGGCGGCGGGGTTCACGGGCATCGAAGACGACACCGGGAGGGTGAGGGCTCGGGCGTGGGGACGGCCCGGGGCGCGAGCCGGGCCAGCGGTCCCCGACGCCGAGCGCCGTCGGCCGGCGGCGGATCACGGTCGGGGAAGGCTGGGTGCGGGGCTGGCAATCCGGCTGCGCTCCTCGGGGGAAGGAATCTACCACCCGCCGGAGCGGCGCCGGTCCCTCCCCGAGCGCCGCCGGCCGGGCGCTGACCCAGGCGCACCCCCCGCTCCTGCGGCCGCACCTCCGGCAGCACACCGGCTCCGAAGGCACGATCGCGGAGGGGACGGCCGGCGGATGAAGATAGGCCCTGGCTGGGGCGGGAGGATTCGAACCCCCGATTACCTGATCCAGAGTCAGGCGCCTTACCAGCTTGGCCACGCCCCAGCGCCGCAGCAGTCTCCTATTCTAACCTTCGAGATCTGCCCCCACCCTTCTCCCGGCCGCGGCGGGACCGGCGTCCATCCGATCCCCCCGTGGTCGCAGGTTCTCCCGGGATGGAAACGACCGTGCCGCGCCCCCGACGCGCCTCCCGTACCCTCGGAACCGCTCCTCCGGCATCGAGCCGGGGCGTCCCCCCCAGCCCCGTGGGAGCCCGGCCGGCGCCGGCCACGGGCGGGGTCGGCACGGGGGCGGGTCGAGCCCGGCTAGGGCCGCCGCTGGGGGCCGCCGCGGCGCAGGCGGATGGTGCGGACCGGGGTGCCGCCGAGCCCCTGGAGCGCACGCTCCACCAGGCAGCGGACCCGGTACAGGTTCACCGCCCAGCCCACCCCCAGCACCCGGTCGGTGAACAGGCGAGGGTCGGCAGGGTTCCAGTACGCTTCCCGGATGCGACTCCAGGTGGGCGGACGGAGGTCGTACGGCACCACGCCGAAGACGCGACCGTGCCAGGTACGCCGGTCCTCGGGTCGGGCCAGCTCCTGGAGCACCGCGGCCACCAGGAGCCCCAGGGCCGTCAGCCTGATCAGGCGACCCGCACGTCGGAACGATCTCATCGCTCGATTATCCCGTCAGTAACCGCCTCCCGCTCGGGGGCGTTCTCAAGCCAAGGGTAGGTTCAGTCGAGGAATGGGCTCCAAGGGGTGGGTGCGCTGGCTTCGGCCGGGGCTCGAGGTCAAGCGCTGGCTGCTGCTGCTGGCCTTCAGCGTCCTGGTCATCGACCTGGGCCTGGCGTACTTCCTGCGCGACGTCTACCGCTTCGCCCACCTCCCGGGACAGTTCTACTACGTGACCCTGCAGTTCCTGCCCTACTGGCTGCGGGGCAGCATGTTCACGGCCATCGGGATCGGGCTCCTGGCCTTCTCGGCGGTGCGGCTGCAGCGTTCGGTGCTGGGTCCCTTCCTGCCCGGCGGCCAGCGGAGCCTGGTCGAGCACCTCTACGCCTTCCGGACCCGCAGCCGGGGGCCACGGGTGGTCGCGGTCGGCGGCGGCACCGGGATGTCGACCCTCCTGCGGGGTCTGAAGGAGTACACGGCCAACCTGGCCGCGATCGTGACCGTGGCCGACGACGGGGGGTCCAGCGGCCGTCTGCGTCAGGAGTACCGCATCCTGCCGCCGGGCGACTTCCGGCAGTGCCTGGTGGCGCTCGCCGACGCCGAGCCGCTGATGAAGCAGCTCTTCAACCACCGGTTCGAGAACGGATCGCTCGACGGCCATTCCTTCGGCAACCTCTTCATCATGGCCATGGCCGAGGTGACCGGCAACTTCGAGCTGGCCCTGCGGGAGTCGGCCCGGGTGCTGGCGGTGCGGGGGGAGATCATCCCCTCGACCCTGCACGACGTCACCCTGGTGGCCAGCGTGAACGGGCGCATGGTCGAGGGCGAGTCCCGCATCCCCCAGCAGAACGGGTCCATCAGCCGCGTCTTCCTGAAGCCGGACGACGCCACCCTCAACCCCGAGGCGGCCATGGCCCTGATGAACGCCGAGCTGATCGTGGTCGGACCGGGATCGCTCTACACCTCGATCCTGCCCAACCTCCTGGTGCCGGGGATGGTCCGGGCCATCAAGGAGTCCCCGGCGCTGAAGGTGTTCATCTGCAACGTGGCCTCCCAGCACGGCGAGACCGACGGCTACGACGTGGCCGACTACCTGCGTGCGCTCCGCGAGCACACCGGGGAGGACCTGTTCGACTTCGCCGTCGTGAACTCGAACCTCAGCCACCTGCCGACCGGCGGCCAGTCGCAGGTCGTCTTCGACTACGAGAAGGTCCGACGTGAGTTCCCGGGCATCCGCTTCGTCGCCGCCGACGTGGTGAACTCGCGCATCCCCTCCCACCACGACCCGGAGAAGCTGGCCCGGGTGGTGATCAAGCGGGTCTGGGAGGCCTGAGCCGCAGGCTCAGGAGCGGTCGCCCGGCATCCGCACCACCACCGTGGCGTTGATCTCGCAGGTCACGCCCCGGGGCAGGGCGTTGGTGCCGAGCGCGGTTCGGGTGTGCCGTCCGGCCTCGCCCAGCACCTCGGTCAGGAGCGCCGAGCAGGCGTCGATGACCCCGGGTTGCCCCTCGAACCCGTCGGCGGAGAGCACCCACCCATTGACCTGGGCGACCTCGATCACGGCCTCCAGCCCGACCGCCGCCTCGATCTGGGCGAGGATGTTGAGGGCGCACCATCGGGCCGCCTCGCGCGCCTGGTCCGGGCTCACCTGGTCGGGCACCCGGCCGGTCAGGAACCGCCCCTCGCGGACGGGCACCTGGCCGGCGACGAACAGGAGCGCGCGGCCGTCGCCGAGGGGAATCAGGCGGGAAGGGACGTAGGCGGCCATCGCCGCCGGCGCGGACGGCAGCTCGTAGCCGAGGCTGCGGAGACGTTCGAGAGGTTGGTTCACGACCGCCAAGTCTAGTGCGGGGGGTCGCGGGTCCCTGCCGTCCGGCGGCTCCGGACGCCGGTGCCCGGACCCTGGGGGCCCCGCTCGCGCGCGGCCCCGGCGGCGTGATCCCAGGGCCGGACCTTCGTCCTCGGGCGCCATCCGGACGCGCCCACCCCCTGCCGCCCCGGCGGCGGCCCCGACGCCGAAAGCGGCGGCCTCCAGGCGTGACCACCCGGCACGAGCCTCCGACCACCGCACCGAGTGTCGGGAGCCGCCGGCGCTCAGAGCTGCCGCTCGCGCCGGGCGTAGGTGACGAGGGCCAGCAGGACCACCAGCGCGGCCAGGGCTCCGAGGCCCAGGTAGGGCGTCTCCGGGCGCCCCAGCCAGGCGCTCAGGCGGGCCCAGATCGTGGCCGGCGCCGGTGCCGGCGGCCGGGTGTGCCGGCCACCAGCCCGAGCCGGAGGACGTTGCGCCCGGCCCGGAGCGCCTCCCGCGTCCCGATAGGACCAGAGCTGAACGCTCTGGTCCGAGGGCCGCAGGGTGGCGGCGTAGAGCACCGGCGTCGGCGCGGCGGCCAGGGCCAGGGCGGTCACCGAGGCCGCCGGCGGCTCCAAGGAGGTGAAGTGGGCGCCACCGTCGCCGCTCACCCACAGGCCGCCCTCGCTCGAACCCCCGCCGTCGCTGGCGACGTACAGGCGCTGCGAGTCCCGGGGCGAGAAGGCGACGGCGCTGAAGTCGGTCGGCGGCAGCTCCCCGCCGCCGGTGAGCTGCTGCCAGCTGGCTCCGCCGTCGCCGCTGGCGAAGAGGCCGGCGTTGGTGCCGAGCAGCAGCCGGGGGAGGTCCTGCCCCGGGACCGGCGACCCCGCGGCCAGCGCCGCCACCACGCCGCTGGCCCCGACGGTCCCGGTGAAGGGCGTCCAGGTCCGGGCGCCGTCGGCGCTGCGGTAGAGCGGCAGGGCCGTCTCGCCCCCGCCGTCACCTCCCGCCAGGACCTGGGGCTGCGGTCCCGTGCCGCCCCAGGCCGCGAGGGCGCTCACCGCCACCCCCTCCAGGCCGGAGGGGAACCAGGGGCCGTTCCCACGGCTGGCCCAGACGCCGTGGTCGGTCCCGGCCAGGGCCAGGTCGGGGGCGAAGGCGAAGGCTCGCACCGGCCCCGACCCACCCATGGTGACGCGCGACCAGCTGACGCCGCCGTCCTTGCTCGCCCAGATGCCGTTGCCGGTGCCGGCGAGGACCACCCCGGAGGCGAAGGGGTCGAAGGCCAGCGCCAGCACCCCGCCGGCCAGACCCGACCTCACCCTCCGCCAGCTGGCCCCCCCGTCCGTGCTCAGGTCGATGGCCCCGCCGGTGGTGCCGGCCAGCACCCGTCCGGCGTCCGAGGGATCGACGGCGAGGGCGAGGACGGTGCCGGCCCCCCGGGCCGGCAGCGAGGCCGCCGGGACCCAGGTGTCGGGCGGAGCGCCGCCCTCCCCCGTGGCTTCGGCCGGGAGGCTCGTTACGGGGACGGCGAAGGCCGCCAGCACGGCGGCCAGGACGGTCGCGAAGAGATGTCTGCGAAGCTGCGACACCGAGCCGGATTATCGGCCCGGCGTCCCCGGATGGCGAAACATCGAGTTGCGAGCACATCGCTCACCGGGGACCGGGCGAGGAGGGACGGCATCGGGTGGAGGGCTCCGCCGGCGGCCGGGGGCACCCTCGGGGGCGACGTCAGAGGCCGAGCACCCTGACGCGCGAGTCGAGGGAGCGCCAGCGCCGGTCGAAGGTGAGGATCTCGTCGGCTCGAAGCTCGACCGCGGTGGCCAGGATGAGCGCGTCGGGCAGCTTGATCTGCCGTTCCGCTCGGAGCCGAGCGGCGCGCGAGGCGACCTCG
>DASRBU010000132.1:0-2388 GCA_035653475.1 Candidatus Dormiibacterota bacterium
GGGGTCCCAGTGGCGAGTCTCGGCCAGGAGGTTGGTGACCAGCCAGCAGGCGATCAGCGCCATCTGGACGATGACGAAGGTCCAGCTCCCGACCAGGCGCCCGAGATCCTCCGCGATCCGCTGGGGCAGCGTCAGGCGACGGTCGGCCTCGCGATTGAGGTCCCGCACGGGAGGGTGCTCGTGCTGGTGCTTGACCAGCGAGCGGGCGATGTCCTCGATCTCGCGTGCAACTGCCATCGTCGTCGACTTCCTCGAACGGGAAGAGCCGGGATCGGTCCCCCACGGTGAAGTATGCGCAAGTACGCGGGGCGGCGGCCGGTTCAGCCGTCGCCGGGGGCGGGCCACGGCCCTTCCACGGCCGTGATCTCTTCCGCCCGCAGTGACCATACCCCGTCCCGGCTCTGCACGGTCCCCTCGATCACGAGCAACGGCCGCCCCAGGGCCCGGCGGTGGCGCTCGTAGACCTCGGGCCGGACGACCACGTTGACCTGTCCCTCCTCGTCCTCGAGGGTGAGGAAGCGGACCCCGCGCGCCGTGGCCGGCGCCTGCCGGGTGATGACGATGCCCCCCACCCGGAGGCGGTGGCCCGGCGGCCGGCGTCGCGCCCGCCGGCTCGGGAGCGCCCCCAGCGCCCGCAGGCGCTCCCGGTGGAAGTGGACCGGATGGTGGCCGGTGGAGAGGCCGAGGACCAGGTGCTCGAGGCGGGACCGCTCCAGCTCGGACGGCGCTGGCAGCGGCGGCGCCGGGGCGGATAGCCGGAGCTCGGCCTGGGGCGGCACCCGGCCTCGGAGGCCGCCTCCTCCCCAGCCCTCCTGCCAGCGCCAGAGGAGCTCCCGGCGCGGGACGCCGAGGGCCTCGAAGGCGCCGGTCACGATCAGGCTGCGAAGGGCGCGAGGCCCCACCGGCGACCCCCGCAGGCGCTCCAGGAAGTCCTCGAAGGAGCGGAAGGGGCCGTTGTGGTCACGCTCGGCCACGATGGCCGCGCTCCCCTCCTCGCCCAAGTCGCGCACGTAGCCGAGCCCGATGCGGAACGTCCGGTGGTCGGTGCCGACCGGGGAGCAGCGCTCCCCGGAGGCGTTGACGTCCACCGGCAGCACGCGGAGCCCGTGGCGCTTGGCGTCCTCGACCAGCGCGCTCGGGCGGTAGAAGCCCATGGGCTGGTGGTTCAGGAGGCCGCAGTAGTACTCGGCCGGGTAGTGCAGCTTCAGCCAGGCCGTCTCGTAGGTGGTGCGCGCGAAGGCGGCGGCGTGGGAGCGGCAGAAGCCGTACACCGCGAAGCCCTTCACGGCCTCGAAGAGCCGCCTCGCCGCCTCCTCGGGGAGACCTCGGGCGAGGCAGCCGGCGACGAAGCCCTGTTCCAGCGCCGCCAGCTCGGCCCGGCCCAGCCGGCGGGTCATGGCCCGTCGGAAGCGGTCGGCCTCGGCGGCGCTCATGCCGGCGGCGACCATGGCGATCTCGATGACCTGCTCCTGGTAGAGGATCACGCCCAGCGTGTCCCGGAGGATCGGCTCGAGCAGGGGGTGGGGGTAGGTCACCTCTTCCCGGCCTCGCCGGCGCCGGAGGTAGGGATGGACGGCGTTGCCCTGGATGGGACCGGGACGGATGATCGCCACCTGCACCACCAGGTCGTCGAAGCTCGCCGGCCGGGTGCGGGGCAGGGTCATCATCTGGGCCCTGGACTCGATCTGGAAGACGCCCATGGTGTCGCCGGAGGCGCACATCTCGAAGACCTCGGGGTCGTCGGGCGGGAGCGCGTCGAGGTCGGGCCGGGAGCCGGTGGTGCGCTCCACCAGGTCCAGCGTCTCCGCCACCGCCGAGAGCGTGCGCAGGCCGAGGAGGTCGATCTTGATCAGGCCGAGGTCCTCGACGTCGTCCTTGTCGAGCTGGACCACCACCCGTCCCGGCGTCCGGGCCGGCTCCACCGGGACCACCTCCACCAGCGGTCGGCCGGTGATCAGCATCCCGCCCACGTGGATGGACAGGTGGCGGGGGAGGCCCTGGATCTCCGCCACCAGGCGCAGGAGGTGGTGCCAGAGCCGGGAGCCCGACCGATCGGGAGGGGCGCCGGCGACCTCCGCCGCCCGCTCCACGTCCTCCGGGAACCAGCGGTCGATGCTGCGGGCCAGGCGGTCGATCAGGTCGGGGGGGAAGCCGAGGGCCTTGCCCACCTGACGGATCGCCAGCCGGGGCTGGAAGGTGACCAGGCTGCAGACCATCCCGGTCCGCTCCCATCCGTACCGCTCGTGAACGTACCGGATGACCTGCTCCCGGTGCGCGCTCGAGAGGTCGAGGTCGATGTCCGGGGTGACGGTCATCTCCTCGTGCAGGAAGCGCTCGAAGAGCAGGTGGTGGGCGATCGGGTCCACCCGGGTGATGCCGAGCACGTAG
>DASRBU010000133.1:0-14755 GCA_035653475.1 Candidatus Dormiibacterota bacterium
CTGACCCACCTCGGGGGCAAGCCGCAGTTCTTCGGAGTGGCCAGGCTACGCAGCGCGACCACCTCCATCAAGGGAATCGAGAAGCGGTACGCGTTCGATCACGTCACCCTCGACTACTCCCCCGCCGGCGGCGTGCGCGACCTCGAACGGGCCATCGAGCGCTTCGAGTCCCAACGTTCACCTGAGTGCTCGTTCACGCTTCATCTCAACCTCCGGCTGCTGCTGGACTGGCTGCGCGACGATCCAGGGGCGGACCGCTGGTTGCACGGTTGAGCGGGCACCTCGACGGGTCCAACCCGGCGCCGCGCCCGCGGACGGCCGCACCGTCTCGGGCTCAGCCCCCGTCCTCCCGCAGCCGCTCGTAGGCCCGGATGGTGGCCCGGGCCGCGCGCCGCCAGGTGAAGGTCCGGGCTCGGGCCAGGCCGGCCTCGCGCAGACGGGCCGCCAGCTCGGGCCGGAGCACGACCTCGGCCGCGGCCCGGCCCAGGGCCACGGCGTCGCCGTCGGGCACCAGCATCGCCGCCTCCCCCGCCACCTCGGGCAGGCTGGAGTTGCGGTAGGCGACCACCGGGCAGCCGCAGCCCATGGCCTCCAGGACGGGAAGGCCGAAGCCCTCGTAGCGGCTGGGGAACACGAAACAGGCGGCGGCCGAGTAGAGGTCGACCAGGGCGGCGTGCTCCAGGTAGCCCAGGCGGCGGGCCCCGCCCACGTCGGCCGGGGCCTGACGGCTGGCGGCGCCGGCCAGCACCAGCTCCACCTCCGCCCCCTGATCGCGGGCCACCCGCCAGGCGCGCTGCAGCGCCCGCGGGTCCTTGCGCCGATCCAGCGCCCCCACGAACAGGAGGTAGGGCCGGAAGATCCCGTGGCGCTCGCGCACCCGCTCCCGCGCCCCCTCGGCCGGGGTGAAGCCCGGGGCCAGCCCCTCGGGCACCACCAGCAGCCGATCCTCGATCACCCCCGCCAGCCGGCGCACGTCCCGGGCGGTGGCCTCGGAGGGGGTGATGACCAGCTCGGCGCGTCGCACCAGCCGGCGACCGAGCCACCAGCGAGTCCGCTCGCCGAGCAGGCCCGGCCCGCCCAGGGCCCAGGGGATGAGGTCGTGGACGGTCACCACCAGGGGCACCGGGCAGCGACCGGGCAAGGCCAGGGTGGTGGCGTGGTAGAGGGCGGGGCGGATACGCGCCAGCTGCCGTCCCATGGTGACCGCCTCCTCGACCAGGCCCAGCCGGTCGCGGTAGCGGCGGCGGACGGTGTAGGCGACGAAGCGGCTCTCGGGCACCGGCGGGGGTGGCAGGGAGGCGTCGAAGAGCAGGGCCACCCGGTGGTCGTAGCCCTCCTCGATCAAGCCCGTGATCAGGCCGCGCACGTAGCTGCCGATGCCCCGCGGGGCGTCGGCCCCCTGCAGGGGACGGGCGTCCAGCAGCACCCGGCGCGACGCCTTCCGATCTCCCGCGGTCACGAGGGTAAGGGTGCGCCGACGGGCACCGGCCCTGCAGCCCGCCGAGCCGCACCGGGACCCGACGACCCGGCGCCGGCTACGGGCCGGGACAGCCCCGGGCCCGGGCCAGCCCGGCGGGGTCGACCCTCCACCAGACCTCGACGCCGCCGGAGGAAGCCGGTGGCCGCTCCAGCAGGTCGCTCAGCCAGGCCACGGTGCGGTCCCGGCCGGCGGACGGCCCCGCCACCACCGTCGTCACCCCGCGGTCGGCCAGCTCCTCCAGCGCCCGGCAGCGCAGCCCGGGGGTGAGCGGCTCGGCCTGGCCCTGCTCCAGCCCGGTCAGCGCTCGGCCCAGCTCGGGGAGGTACGGTCCCAGGATGGGTGCGCCCGTGCTCGGGTCGGGCACCAGGACCAGGCCCTCGGGCATCCGGAAGCGGTAGCCGGCCACGGTCTGCCAGGCCATGGCCGAGGTCGACCCCGCCTCCGCCAGCGGCGTCACCAGCGCCACGCTCCCGGCCGGGATGCGGGACACCTGGCCGCCGGGCAGGAAGAAGGCCGGCGCCTGGAAGCGGCTGGTGGGGTAGGGCAGCCGTGGGACCAGCGGGGCGAGGGCCACGGCCACCGCGACCGTGGCCGCCACCCCGGCCGGCGCCCCGCGGTCCCAGGCCGCGTCGAGCAGGACGGCGAGCACGACGCCGGCCCACAGGTAGATGAAGGAGGCCAGCCGGCTGGGCAGCACGTCGTCGAGCAGGGGCAGGCCCTGGATCGCGGCCCAGGGCAGCGGGACGCCGGTGTCGCGGCCAGTCACGACCAGGTGCGGCCCCAGGGCCAGCAGGGCCACGAGCGGGATCGAGACGCCGGCCAGCCGGACCACCGGCCGCGGCCGGGCCAGCAGGGCCACGGCCAGGCCGAGGAGCAGGATCAGAGGGAGGCCCAGGTAGGCGTTGACCTCGCTCGGGTTCATCCGGAAGTGGCGGCTGAGGTCGAGGGCGGCGGGGGTGGTGAGCTGGAGGACCGGGGTCGGGACCAGGAACGACCACAGGTCGGTGCCGATGAAGGCGGTGTGGCGCAGGACGTGTGGGACCCGCTGCGGCCCGAGGAACTGCACCGAGAGGGGGACCGCGGTCAGGACCAGGGCCACCGATCCTCCGGCCGCCAGCGCCGGCAGCAGACGTCCCAGGCCGGAGCGCACCTGGCCGGGGTGGAGGACCGCGGCCAGGGCCAGGGTCACGACGGCCAGGACGGCGGTGGTGAGCAGCAGCTCCTCCCCGGTGAGCAGCTGCGCGGCCGCGGCCAGGCCCAGCAGCCCGCCCACCCGCCAGGGCGGCCACCGGCGCCGGACCAGCAGCTCGTGCAGGGCCAGGAGCACGAGCGGCGGGAAGAGGGCGACGGTGAAGTTGGGATGGCCCAGCGACTGGGCCATCATGGCCGGGCTGAAGCCGTAGACCAGTCCGGCCACCCCCGCCGCCAGCGGTCGGCGAACGTAGACGCGGGCGGCGAGGAAGGCGCACCAGGCGGAGAGGGCGAGCCCCGCCGTCACCAGGACGTCGTAGGAGGCCACCGGCCCGAAGGCGAGCGTGATCGGGGCCAGGACCAGGGCCGGGAAGACCATCGAGGTGTTCCACATCAGGTTGACCCCGAAGGGGTGGTTGAGGTCGGTGGTGAAGAACGGGTTGCCGAGCTGGAGCACCTGGTGCGGCACCCAGCCCAGGCACCAGATGAAGAACACCGGATCGCCCCGGTCGCCGGGGAAGGTGTCGCCCGGCCGGCGCCACGCGACCTCGAAGATCGCCACGGCCAGGGCGACGTAGAGCAGGAGGAGGGCGGCCGCGACGGCGCGCGACCGCTCGGAGGGGGCGACGGGACGAGGGTCGGCGGGTCCTGGCCCGACCGGCGTCACCGCCGGTCCGCCGGCCCACCGGCGAAGCGGAGCCTGAGCACGGTGAGGAAGGCGCGGTGGATCTCCCCGGCCGAGACCTTGGAGGCACCGGCCACGCGGTCCACGAAGCGAATCGGGACCTCGACCACGGGCAGCCCGCACCGCAGGCAGCGGTGCACCATCTCGATCTGGAAGGAGTAGCCCTGGGAGCGCACCCCGTCCAGGCCGATGCGCTCCAGCGCCCGGCGGGTGTAGCAGCGGTAGCCGGAGGTGGCGTCGCGCACCGGCAGCCCCAGCACCGCTCGGCAGTAGAGGTTGGCGCCCCAGGAGAGCAGCCGCCGGTGCGGCGGCCAGCCCTCCACCGATCCGCCCGGGACGTAGCGCGAGCCGATGGCCATGCCCCCGCTCCGCCAGGCCGCGGTCACGATCGCCTCCAGGTGCTCGGCGAGGTGAGAGCCGTCGGCGTCCATCTCCACGAACAGCTCGTAGCCCCGCCCCAGGCCGTGGGCGAACCCGGCCAGGTAGGCGCTGCCCAGCCCCAGCTTGGCCGGGCGGTGCAGCACCCCGATCCCGGGATCGGCCGAGGCCAGGCGCTCGGCCAGCTCGCCGGTCCCGTCCGGGGAGCCGTCGTCGACCACCAACACGTCGTACCCCAGCCCCCGCACCGCCCTCACCACCACCTCCAGGCTCTCGCGCTCGTTGTAGGTCGGCAGCACCACCAGCGTGCGCCCGCTCACCCCGGCCTCGAGCGCGGCCTTCAGACCGACCTCGAGGTCGGCACCGGCCTCGCCCACCCCGTCTGCGGGAACGTCCTCGGTCCTCACGACCCAGGCAGCATAGCCCGCTTACCTGAACGCTCGGCCCAGCACAGCGTGGGCGACCCGCCACCCGGGACGCCCCGGTGGGACCGAGCAACCTCAGCCGGCCGGCTTGCGGGCGTCCCAGGCGATGAAGTAGAAGCTGGGCGCCAGGGCCAGGCGCCGGGCCTCCTCGACCGAGGCCACCGCCATCATGCGGTCCAGGTAGGGTCCGGCGTGGGCGAGGAGATCGTCGGCATCGACGTCGCCGGCGGCCGTCCCCCAGCCACGGCCCTCGCGGACCCGGTCCAGGAAGTCCTGGACGACCAGGATGGTGGTCTCGAACCCGTGGCCCTGGAGACGATCCGTCAGGTCCCAGCCAAAACGCCAGTAGACCAGGGTGTCGTCACCGTGGTACTCGGGCGTGGCGGGAGGGGCCGTCCTCGCCTGGGGCACCGGTACCGCGATCAGCGCATGTCCGCCCGGCTTCAACACCCGGCGCATCTCGGCCAGGGCCCGGTCGGTGTCGGGCACGTGCTCCAGCACGTGCGGGGTGAGGATGACGTCGAGGTGGTCGTCGGGGAGGTCCATCTGCTGCACGTCGAGGCGCAGGTCGGCCTTGTGCGCTCGCTGATCGTAGTCGCTGGCCAGGTAGTCGACCAGCGCCGCCATCCGCTGCCGGTAGGCGTGCCCCAGCCGCGGGCTGGTCTCCAGCAGCCGGGCCCCGGGCCGGTAGGGCACCCGCTCCGTCCAGCACCGGTAGAGGAAGCGGTCGCGCGCGATGGCCCCGCACCGAGGGCAGGTGGCCGACTCGCTGTGCAGCACGCCGCGAAAGCTCGCTCCGGACCAGCCGCAGATGTTGCAGGTCACGTCGCGACGGCGGGGCCTCAGGGCCCCGAGCCGCTCGCGCAGGCTCGACGGCCAAGGTTGTAGGCGGGGATCTCGGCCCGGCCGTCGGCCGGAGCGCTCGGCCGTGCCGGGTGTGCCGGGGGTAGGGGAAGGGCTGGCGGCGGTCATCGCTCGTCCACGGCAGCCGAGCCCAGCTCCCGCTCCAGCTCCTCCACCAGCGGCCGGAGCATGGTCGCCATCCGTCGCTTGAAGGCGTCGCGCGAGAAGCGAAAGCTGGCTCGGCGAGCCGCCTCCCCCATCCGCCGCCGCAGCTCACCGTCGGCGATCAGGCTCAGCGTGTGCTCCACCAGCTGCCCGGGCTCCTCCCAGAGAAAGCCATCGACCCCCGCTCGCACCACCTCCACCTGGCCTCCCCGTGCGATCGCCACCGGCACCACCCCGTGGGCCATGGCCTCGGCGGTCGTCATCCCGAAGTGCTCCAGGTCGATGGGCCGGTGCTCGGCGTCCACCCCGTAGCCGGCCGCGTGCCAGTAGATGGAGGCCCGCCGGTAGAGGTCGAGCAGGGCCTCCAACGGCGCATCAGCGTGGACGTGGATCGGGTAGCCCTCGGCCCGCCGGCACACCTGCTCGAAGTAGCGAAGATCGCCGGGGTCGTCCCGGTGGACCGAGCCCACCAGGTGCAGCTCCCATCCCCGCAGGCCTCCGTCCCACATCCGACGAAAGGCCTCCACCATCAGGTCGTGGCGCTTCGAGTGGCCGCTGGCGAAGAACCGACCCACGGAGAGCACGATGGGCTCCTTGGCCAGGAAGTCGGGCTCGGCCACGGGGACGTCGACGGGCGGGTTGACCACCTCCGCATCCCGGCCCCAGTAGCGTCCGACCCAGCCCCGGACGTACTCCGACTGGCAGATGACGAGCTGGAAGGCGTCGATCTCGGGCCCCAGGAGGTGGCGCCGCAAGCGCTCGTAGGGGGCGAGGTAGACCCGGTAGAGCAGCCCCCGCAGACCCCGCCAGCGGGACCGCTCACGACCCAGCTGATAGGGGAACTGGCAGAGGATCACCCCCCGCCGGGCCAGCGAGAAGGCGGGCATCACGTAGACCATGGACAGCAGGAGGTCGTACTCGCGGGTCCAGGCCACGGCCCGGGCACTGAGGGCGAGGTCCGCGTACCGGCGCACCAGCGGCAGCCGACGTAGCCGCCGTCCCAGTCCCGCGGCCGGCAACCTGCCCGACCGAACCTGGATGCCGTCGAAATCGATGCCGAGCATCCGCTGGTACCGGTCCAGGTCGACCGGGACCGGGCTCACGATCTCGACCCGGTGTCGGGGGAAAGCGTCCCTGATCGCCTCCGCCGTGACCCCGAGATACTTCTCCCCGCCCCCCACCGTGGAGCCGAAGAAGGGCGAGTAGAGACCGATCCTCAGCGCGAGCCGGCCAGCTTGCTGTTCCATCTCTCCCTCGGGTAGAGCCAGCTCAGGACCTCGCGGTCGCTCACCCGCCGGTGACGTCGGATGCGCCGGCGCTTGCCCAGCAGGTCGGGCAGATGACGAAGGAGAGATCCCAGGACGCTGGCATGGATGCGGATCCGTGACGGCCCCGGTCGCTCGCCGGTGCCGCGGCGTCCCGCGAGCCGTCGCACCGCCGCACGGGCGGCGAAGCCAACGGCGAGCCACGCGAAGCCGAGGAACGATCGCGCGACGAAGGGCCAGGGCGCGTTCTTGACGATCATGAAGAGCCGGTTGCGGTCGGCGTGGAAGGTGAAGAAGGGCGACCACTCCCCGCTGGTGGCAGCGTGCACGTGCTCGACCACGGCCGCGGGCTGGTAGGTGATGCGCCAGCCCCTGAGACGCATGCGCCAGCTGAGGTCGGTGTCCTCGTAGTAACAGAAGAACGTCTCGTCGAGCAAGCCGACGTCCTCGAGCATGGAGCGGCGGAGCAGCGCCGCCCCGCCGCAGGCAGCGAACACCTCCTCCTCCCGGTCGTACTGTCCCCGGTCATCCTCCCCCGTCCCCCGGTCACCGCCGCTGCCGTCGCTGAGGAGCAGACTGCCGGCATTCTGGATCACCCCCGGGCGATCCATGAAGACCAGCTTGGAGGTCACCGCACCGACCTTCGGGTCACGCTCCGCCGCCTCCACCAGGGCCTCCAACCAGCCCGGACGGACCCGTGTGTCGTTGTTGAGGAGGACCACGTACTCGCCCCTGGCCTGGCGAATGCCCAGGTTGTTGCCGGCGGCGAAGCCGAGGTTGCGGCCGGCTTCGATCAGGCGAACCTGGGGCCAGCGCTGCCGAAGGTGCTCGACCGAGCCGTCGTCGGAGCCGTTGTCGACCACCACCACCTCGAAGCCGCCGGCCAGCTGCTGGGCCTCCAGCGCCTCCAGACAGGCGTCGAGGTACCGCCGGCCGTTGTGGTTGAGGACCACGACCGAGGCCCTGGCCCGCCCCGGGATCTCAGACACGACTCCGGCCGAGGTGGGGCGACCGGTCAGGCTCGAGCCTCCAGTCGTGCGACGCGCTGACCACCCCGATCTCGGCGCCATGGTCCCGCACGCGGAAGCTGTAGCGCTGCTCTTGGTGGTCGATGGGATTGCCCAGGTCGCTCGCGGGCGCCACGGCGACCGTGACCAGGTACGTCCCCCCCAGCAGTGGCAACGACGGATAGTTGAGACAGATCACCCTCCCTCTCCAATCGAATCGAGCGCGAGGCCGCCCTCGCGGGTGTTGGTGCCGTGGACCAGGACCCCGTCGTTGCGGTGGATCATTACACCGAAGACAGGGCTCTCGACCCGGCAGTGGCAGCGATAGGGGATCTCGATCCGGAGCGGCTCGCCCGGCTCCAGGATGCGGGCCGGACGGCCCTGGCCGTCCAGCAACCGCACCTCCCCCAGCTCGATGTCAGGACGATCCGGGGCGTGCGCCCGCCGTTCCTGCTGCTGGTCCAACCGGCTCTCCCGCACCTGGTCCAGGTAGGCCCCCACCACCTCCCCGGGCGGCCCCAGACGGACCAAGTCGCCGTGCTCGATCCAGGCCGCCCGGGTGCACATCTCCCGCACCGTGCCCAGGCTGTGGCTGACCATGACGATGGTCCCGCCCCGGCGCTGGAACCCCTCCAGCCATTCGAGGCACTTGCGCTGGAACGCCTCGTCGCCCACAGCCAGGATCTCGTCGACCAGCAGGATCTCGGGGTCGAGGTGGATGGCGATGGAGAAGCCGAGCCGCATGTACATCCCGGAGGAGTAGGTGCGCAGGGGCGCGTCGATGTACTCCTCGAGCTCGGCGAAGCCGACGATGTCGCCGAGCTTGCGGTTGATCTCGCGCCGGCTCAACCCCAGCAGCGACGCGTTGAGGTAGACGTTCTCGCGACCCGTGTACTCGAGCTGGAAGCCAGCCCCCAGCTCGATCAGCGCCGCCGTCCTGCCCCGCACGGTGACCCGACCCCGGTCCGGGGCCAGGATGCGGGCGATCAGCTTGAGGGTGGTGCTCTTGCCGGCGCCGTTGGGGCCGACCAGGCCAAAGGTGCTGCCCGGCTCGACCTCGAAGGAGACACCGCGCAGGGCCCAGTGGTCCTCCCAGTCACCGAAGCGACGGTGGACGACGATCTCCTTGAGCGAGCGGTAGCGCTCTCGGTAGATCCGGTAGCGCTTGTGGACGTCCTCCAGGACGATCGCCGGGGCCATCACACCTCCTCCGGGAGTCGCGTGCGAAGCCGGAGGAAGACGAGATAGCCCACCACCAGGGCCAGGGCCGCCGCCCCCAGCATGAGGAGGAACTGGGCCAGCGACGGCCAGACCCCGTAGAACAGCACCGCGTGGTAGCTGTCCAGGAACCAGGCCAGGGGGTTCAGCTTCAAATACGGGATGATGCGGTCGGCGCCACGTGGCAGCGAAGCCGGATCCAGTGGGTAGAGGACCGGGGTCAGGTAGAACAACGCAGTCAGCCCCACACCGATCAGGTGCTCAAGGTCGCGCAGGTACACGGTCAGCGTGGCCACCAGCAGCGAGGCCCCGATGGTGAAGGCGAGCTGGGCCAGGAGGATCACCGGCAATAGCACCAGTGACGGCCCCAGGGGCAAACGGATCGCCGCCAGCACCACCAGGAGGATGGCCAGGCTGATCAGGAAGTTGACGAAGTTGGCCAGCACGCTGGCGATGGGCAGGGACTCGATCGGGAAGGAGACCCTGGCCACCAGGTTCCCGCTGTGCACGAAGGTCACGGGCGCGCTCCCCACCGAGTTCGAGAAGAAGAGCCAGGCCAGCAGGCCGGCCAACACCAGCGCCCAGTAGGGACGGCCCGGGGTGACCACGGTACGCAAGAAGACGCTGAAGATGATAGTGTAGATCAACATCATCAGCAGCGGGTTGAGCAGCGACCAGGCGACGCCGATGGTCGAGCGCTTGTACTTGAGGCGCAGATCCCGGATCGCCAGGTTGTAGATCAGGCCTCGGTAATCAAACAGAAGCCTCAGCGAACCAAACACTTCGATCACACTCGTTCTGGCAGCATAATACCGGTGCGGCACCTAGCCCTACCACAATGAGCTTTCCATTGCGCAAGCACCATTATCCCATCCAACCCATCAGTAGCTCGCCGTGTTCCACTGTGGTGATTCTCGCAGCAACGTGCTTCAACCAACGCCCAGTTCCTCCATCATGCCAGCGCATCATCCCATTCCCAATCACAGAATCCCCTGAACCGACATCGCCTCTCAACGCCACAACGAGGCTTCCAGTTCGTCCACGAACGGCGTTACCGCCGCTTCCATCCGTCGCCTAAACTTCTCTTTTGTAAAGTGAAGGCTCCTGGCACGCGCCACCTTCCCCATTTGCAGCCTTTCTCGCGGATTCGCTATCAGCCCACTCGTCCGTTCCTTCAGCTCTCTCGGAGTCAACCACAAATAACCTGATGTCCCATGTGCTACCACCTCCGCCTGCCCTCCACGACCAATGACTACAGGAACGACACCAAATCCCATCGCTTCAGCTGTTGTCATACCAAAGTGCTCGAGATCAATCGGTCGTTCCTCCTCCTCTATCCCATAACCTGCCGCATGCCAATAAATTGAGGCACGACGATACAGATCAAACAGAACATCGCGCGCCGCATTCACATGAATCCTAATCGGATAGCCATGAGCGCGCCCTTCAATCTTCTCTAGATATTTCATGTCAGCCTCATTCGTTCGCTGAACTGACCCTACCAAATGTAGTTCCCATCCATGCAAGCCGCCGTCACAAAGTTCACGGAACGCTTCGACCAGCAGATCATGGCGCTTTACATGGCCACTTGCGAAGAATCTACCCACCGAGAGAATCATAGGAGCTTTGTTGCTCCAATCCGGTTCCTCTTCTGGCACATCAATTGGCGGGTGAATAACAAACGCATCCCGCTCCCAATATCTCCATATCCATCGACGCACATACTCAGATTGACAGATGATCAAATCGAATGAGCTAAAGTCCTTGCCAAGGAAAGCATTGCTGGCGAGTTCATACAAGGCTTCATGAGCCCTTCGCATTACCGCTCGAAAGCCGGTTCCTACAATACCCTCCGTCGTCACTGTATACGGAAACTGACAGAGCATCACAGAACGCCGCGCTCTGGAGAAAGCCGGAATTACGTACACCATTGATATGAGTAAATCATAACTACGCGTCCAACTTACGGTCCTGCTCGTCGCATAGAGACGTGCATAACGCCGCACAATGGGCAAACGTTGAATTCGACGGTCAATCCGTACCTCAGGAACCTCGAGCACCCTAAACTGAATGCCACTGAGGTCCAGCCCAAGCATCTGTTCATAATCCCGCACCGGCACGGCAACGGATGAAATGATCTCCAGTCGATGCTGTGGGTATCTATCTCGCAACGTCTCGGCAGTCACACCAAGGTATTTCTCCCCACCTCCTATGGTGCTGCCGAAGAATGGCGAGAAGAGGCCGATCCTCAGCGAGCGAACCGTTCGTCCCATCTCTCCTTCGGAAAAAGCCAGCGCTGAATTTCGCGGTCTGGTAGCCGACGCGTACGCCGTATACGCAGTCTCTGAACCATCAGATGCGGCAGGTGGCGTGTAACCGACATGGCAATGTCCAGATAGACACGGACACGCGACAAGCCAGGGGCTATCGCACCGCTTCCCGCCCCCTTGCGCAAGCGTCGTTGCAATGCAACGAACACGTACGTCAAAAGCAGTCGAGCAAATCTATATAGCGTCGTCAGTACCATGCGCAAAGGCGCATTCTTCACAACCATAAAGATCCGGTTGCGCTCAGCATGAAAAAGGAAGAAGGGTGACCACTCGACACTAGTCCCGGCATGCAGATGCTCCACCATGGCCGCTGGCTGGTACACCACTCTCCAACCACGCAGGCGGAGTCTCCAGTTGAGGTCCATGTCTTCATAATAGCAGAAGAACGATTCGTCAAACAGGCCAACATCAGCTAGCGCTTCGCGCCGATACAGGACGGCACATCCACATGCACCGAAGACCTCTTCTTGGTGATCATATTGACCTTTGTCATGCTCTCCAAACCCGCGGTCTGCACCGCTGCCATCCGTGAGCAAGAGGCCGCCGGCATTCTGAATGATGTCCGGGCGTCCCATATACACAATCTTGGATGTCACGGCTGCGACGGTTGAGTCGCTCTCGGCAGTATTCACCAGGGCTGCGAGCCAGCCCTCATGAACAGTCGTATCGTTGTTTAACAGGACAATGTACTTGCCGCGGGCATGCCTTATGCCGAGGTTATTGCCGGCGGCAAAACCGAGATTTCGGTCAGCTCGGAGTATCGTCACGGTGGGCCATTCGTGTTGTACATACTCGACGGAATCATCCGTGGAGCAGTTATCGACCAGGATGACCTCGAACCCGCCCACAAGGTGCTGACGCATCACGGCGCAAAGACAAGCAGGGAGATATTTATGTCCATTATAGTTGCATATGATTACGGAAGCTGTCGGCATATGGTCAATCGTGGTGGATTGCATTGTGATAGAAAAGCATCGTGATAGTGACAATCGACCATCGCTGCAATGATAGGAGGCATGGCTGTGCCGCCGTGTTGTAGATCACGACCGGCGGGCGCATGGCCAGGTTGAGCACGTGGTGACGCATCGCGCCTCCACCACTACAGCTGTGGCAGATGCCAGCGATGAGGGCGAGCGGGACTGAGATCGTGAGGGTGCAGGATCAACTGCTCGACCTGTCCGCTACTCACGGGAATTTGGATTCATAAGCGAGGTCCATCGCAACCCCGCCCAGGTGATCGCCAGCAGGGTCCAGAACTCGAGGCTGAGGTCGTTCTTCCAGTAGGGCACGTCGACCATGCCGTGGACGACCACCGCCACCATGGCCAGCAGCACGCCGAGGTAGAGCGGCCGCCACGCCCCCAGGGGCGCGGCCCAGCCTCGGAGCGAGGTCCGGAAGGCCTGCACCAGCAGCCAGAGGAAGGCGGCCAGGCCCAGCAGGCCAGTCTCGGTCCAGAAGTTGAGGACCAGGTTGTGGGGGTACATGACCAGCTGCTGGTCGGTGAGGAGCCCGTTGATGTAGGGCTGGACCGTCCGCTGGAAGGCGCTCATGCCCGCCCCGAACACCGGGTGCTGGGCGAGCATGTGCAGGCTTGCCTGCCATAGCCGGAGGCGCAGCACGAACGAGTTGGCCGGATCCGAGGGATTCAACTCGTGGACCAGCCGGTGCTCGATCGGGGGCACCTGGGTCAGCGCTGCCCCCACCACCAGCACCGCCGGCACCAGGCGCCACCGCCAGCGATGGGAGAGGGCGAGCCCGATCCCGACCGCGGCCAGGGCCATGTAGCCGCCCCGGGAGAAGCTGAGGAGGACGGAGAGGACGGCGAGGGCGGCGAAGGCCAGCGCCCCCAGGCGCAGGCGCCGGTCGCGGGCGTGGAGCACCACCGCGCCGGCCACCGCGATCAGCGGCACCAGGTAGAGGGCGATGGCATTGGCCGTGTTGTAGATCACGACCGGCGGGCGTACGGCCACGTTGAGCACGTGGTGACGCATCGCCTCCACCACCACGAAGGAGTTGGTCAGCCCGGCCACCAGCCCCCCCAGCCCCAACCCGGCCAGGACCAGGTACGCAGCCCGGCCGGAGCGGACCACGGCCCCCAGCACGAAGAAGAAGGCCAGCGGCTCCAGGAGGTAGGCTCGCCAGAGGCCGGCCGCCTCCACGTGGACCGGTGAGACCGCGACCCCGATCAGGCCCGCCAGCAGGAGGAGCAGCCCCGGATAGGTGTAGGGGGACCGCCAGCGCAGCCGCTCGCCCGACCGCCAGGTCTCCACCAGGAAGGCCACGACCGTGAGCCCGATCATGACCTCGAGCAGGGTGGTGGGGTAGAACCAGAGGTGCCAGCGGATCACGTAGGCCGGCGCGAGCGCGCCGGTCAGGATCGCCAGCCCGAGCGTGGCAGGATAGGGAGAGGCGGCGACGATCGCCCGGGGCCTGAGGGCATCGCGGATGGTGACGGAACCGCTGGCCATCACCCGTCGGGCCCATGCCCGGTCGGGCGGACTACCGCGACCGAGGCGAACACGAAATCCTGGGACATGGCTGAAGTGGAGACCGGGGACATTGTAGGCGGGTGCACGAGCACGGGTCAGGCGACCCCGGCCGGGGCACCCGGGCGTTTGCGACGCGTCTGAGCCTGCCCGTATTCCCCATGGCTCCCGATCCCGGACGGGGTCGGTCGACTGGTCGACAGCCTTCGGCGCTCGTACCAGAGACGGAGAGCGAGTCCAGTGCCCGTACGCGAAGAGGTCGACGTCACCGCCGCCATCCTGAACTGGAACGGCGGGGATCTGGTCGTCGGCTGCCTGCGCAGCCTGCTGCGCCAGACCCGGGTCCCCGCTCAGCGCCTGGTGGTCGACAACGGCTCCGGCGATGGCTCGCTGGAGCGGCTGCGGGCCGAGGACCCGGGCCTCGAGGTCGTCGCCAACCCCCGCAACCTCGGCTTCGCCCGGGCCGCCAACCAGGCGGTGGCGGCGGCGAGAGGCCGGTGGCTCCTCCTCTTGAACCTCGACGTCGAGCTGGAGCCGGACTACCTGGAGCGACTCCTGGCCGCGGGCGAGCGCTCGCCCGAGGTGGGCTCGGTCACCGGGAAGCTGCTGCGCCCGAGGAACGGGCAAGGGCCGGCCATCGTCGACAGCACCGGGCACCTGCTCTATCGCAACGGCTGGGCCGCCAACCGGGGTGAGGGGTACCCCGACCAGCCGGCCTGGGACCGGCCGGGGGAGGTCTTCGGGGTGACCGGGGCCGCCCCCCTCTACCGGGTGGAGGCCCTTCGCCAGGCCAGCCACGGCAGCGCCCGCCCCTTCGACGAGCGCTTCTTCGCCTACATCGAGGACGTCGACCTGGACTGGCGCCTGCGCTGGCTGGGCTGGCGGGCCTGGTACGAGCCGGCCGTGGCCTGGCACCACCGCAGCGCCACCGGCGCCCGCCGTTCCCCCCTCATCCTGCGCCACATCCTGAAGAACCGGCTGCTGCTGGTGGCTAACAACGACCTCTGGCCGGACGGCCTGCGCCGTCTCCCCACCGTGGCCCTCTTCACCGCCCTCACCGCCGTCCAGTTCGGGCTGGAGTCGCCCCGGGCGCCGCTGGGGATCGCCGACGCCGTCCGCCTGCTGCCCGAGAGCCGGCGTCGCCGGCGCTTCCTGCACCAGAGGCGCCGGGTATCCTCGGCTGAGATCCGTGCCTGGATGCAACCGTTCCCCTACCGGCAGAAGCTGGCCCAGCGGCTCCTCGGCCAGCGGCGGGCCGCGGGCCGGCCCGGACGCTCCAGCC
>DASRBU010000134.1:0-7209 GCA_035653475.1 Candidatus Dormiibacterota bacterium
GGGGGGACGCGCGGTCGCCCTCGAGGTCGACCTGGAGCCGGTGCTGGCCGTCGATCCCCGCCGGCGGGCGCGCCCGTTGCCTCGCTTCCCGGCCGTCGAGCGCGACCTGGCGGTGGTGGTGGCGGAGTCGGTGGAGGCGGCCGCCCTGGAGGCCACCATCCGCTCGGCGGGCGGTGCGCTGCTGGAGTCCGCCCGCGCCTACGACGAGTACCGCGGCGCCCAGGTACCCGAGGGCCGCAAGAGCGTGACCTTCGCCATGGTCTTCCGTAGCCCGGAGCGGACCCTCACCGACGCCGAGGTGAACGGGCTGGTGGAGCGCATCCGGTCGGCCCTGGTCGGGGAGCACGGGGCCGGCTTCCGCGCCTGAGCCGCCGCCGAGGGGGAGCCGGCCCGGCCGGCCGTCGGAGCGCGGTGGCGGGGAGGCCGGGCGGTAAGCTCTACGGGCACATGTCGAGAGCCCTCTGGGAATGGCTGCGCGAGCGCGCGGTCGAGATCCACGTCGCCGGCCACCTTCGGCACCGGCTGGAGCGCGGCGAGAGGCTGCGGGTCAAGTTCGGGATGGACCCCACCGCGCCCGACCTCCACCTCGGCCACCTGGTCCCCCTGGAGGTGTTGCGCGCCTTCCAGGACGACGGACACACGGCCGTGCTGGTGGTGGGCGACTTCACCGCCCTGATCGGCGACCCGAGCGGCCGCTCGGAGAGCCGTCCCATGCTCTCCCGGGAGCAGGTCGAGGCCAACGCCCGGACCTACTTCGAGCAGGCGTACCGGGTGCTGGACCCGACGGGCACCGAGGTCCACGGCAACGCCGAGTGGCTGGCCGCCCTGGGCTCGGAGGGCCTGCTCCGCCTGCTGGCGCGCCGGACGCTCCAGTCGGTGCTGCAGCGGGAGGACTTCGCCACCCGCCTCCGGGAGGGGCGGCCGATCGGCGCCCACGAGATCCTGTACCCCTTCACCCAGGCCTACGACTCGGTGGCGATCCGGGCCGACGTCGAGATCGGGGGCACCGACCAGCTCTTCAACTTGCTCTTCGGGAGGGAGATCCAGCAGGCGTACGGGCAGCCCCCTCAGGACGTCCTCGTCTTCCCGCTCCTGGAGGGGACCGACGGTGTCCAGAAGATGAGCAAGTCGCTCGGCAACTACATCGGGCTCACCGATCCCCCGGACGAGGTCTACGGGAAGACGATGTCGATCCCCGATCGCCTGATCGAGAAGTACCTCCGGCTCACCTCCGGCTGGCCGCGGGACCTGGTGGACCGGACCCTGGCCCTGCCGCCCCGAGAGGCGAAGGCGGCGCTGGCCCGGCGCCTGGTCGAGAGGCTGCACGGGCCGGAGGCGGCTGGCCGGGCCGAGCAGGAGTTCGAGCGTCGCTTCCGGCACCGCGAGCTGCCGGAGCGGATGCCGGAGCACCGGCCCAGCGATCCCTCGGACCTGCTGGGGACCATCGTGGAGCTGGGCTGGCAGCGGAGCCGGAGCGCGGCCCGCCGGGCCTGGGAACAGGACGGGGTCCGGGTCAACCGGCGCGCGGTCCCCCTCGACTACGTCCTGCGGGATGGCGACGTGCTCGAGGTGGGACGGCGGAACCTGGTCCGGATCCGCTGCCCGGGCCGCCCGCTCACGCCTGGGGCAGCAGGATCAGGCCCGAGACCGCCATCAGGGCCAGGCCGACGATCATCCTGAACCCGCCGTCGCGGACGAAGGCCAGACCCAGCAGCAGCAGCGCCGCCGGCGCCCGCTCCAGGATGGCGGGTCCCAGCGAGGTGAGGGTGAGGGCGTTGACCGCGGGCGGGATGGCGGTGGCCAGCACCAGGAGCACCACGGCGATGATCTCCAGCGGCAGCGAGCCCCGACTCTCCCTCGCCACCATGTAGCCGCCGATCAGAGGCAGGAGCGCCACCAGCCGCAGGACGACCGAGCCGGGGTCGATCGCGGGCAGGGTCACGCTGACCAGGATCATCGCTGACGAGACGGTCGGTGTGTGCATGCCTCCTCCCTGCGTGGTCGGCCGCCGGCGCGGGGCTCCCGGGGCCGATCTGGGGGCAAGCGTAGTGCCTGAGGGGGCGGCCTGCAACCGCCGCCGGGCCGGGCGGGCACGGTTGCCATCGACGCCGACGGGAGCATAGTGTGAAGGCGCGCCCGGCCGCAGACGGGTGCGGGCGCGGGGTACACTCCTGCAAAAGCATGTTCGACCTGGAGCTGGAGCCATAGATGTCCGGGCATTCGAAGTGGGCCGGCATCAAGCACAAGAAGGCGGTGGTCGACGCCCGCCGAGGGCAGGCCTTCACCCGGGCCAGCCGTGAGATCACGGTGGCGGCGCGGGAGGGAGGTGGCGATCCGAGCGGCAACTTCCGCCTCCGGCTGGCCATCCAGAAGGCGCGTGAGATCAACATGCCCGCGGACCGGATCCAGGCCGCGATCGACCGCGGAACCGGCGCCGCCAAGGGCGAGGCCCTGGAGGAGCTGCGCTTCGAGGGCTACGGCCCGGCCGGGGTGGCGATCATGGTCGACGTCGTCACCGACAACCGCAACCGGACCGCGCCGGCCATTCGCCACATCTTCTCCAAGCACGGCGGCAACCTGGGCGAGGCGAACTCCGTGGCCTGGATGTTCGAGCGCAAGGGGGTGATCGAGGTCGCGGCCGGAGAGCGGGACCCCGAGGAGGTGGGGCTGGCCGCGATCGAGGCCGGGGCCGAGGACGTCCGGGTCGAGGGACGCAGCGTGGAGGTGACCACGGAGCCGTCGCGTTTCGAGGCGGTTCGTCGCGCCCTCGAGGAGCAGGGGCTGACCGTCGAGAGCGCCGAGGTCACCATGCAACCCAGGCAGAGGGTCCCCGTGGGCGAGGACCGGGCGCCGGCGGTGCTCAGGTTGCTGGAGGCCCTGGAAGAAGAGGACGACGTCCAGCAGGTCTATGCCAACTTCGACATCCCGGCGGACGTCCTGGAACGCATCTCGGCGTCGGTCTGAGGCGCCCCTCCCCGGGGCCGAGCGCGCGGGGCGGCCCGTTCCCGGCGCGCAGCCGGCGCCCGCGGGCGAGCCGCTCTACCTGGGGGTGGATCCCGGTCTGGCCGCGACCGGCTGGGGATTGATCGACGGCGGCGCCAGGGTGGTGGCCTGCGGGACGGTCAGGACCTCCCCCGGGCCCCCCGCCCCCCGGTTGCTGCGGATCGTCGACGAGCTGCGCGCGGTGCTGGCCGAGCACCCGGTGGAGGAGGCCGCCCTGGAGGAGCTGTTCGCGGGTCGCAACGCCAGCAGCGTGATCGGGGTCGCCCAGGCCCGGGGCGCCGTCCTGGCCGCGCTGGCCTCGCTCGGGATCCCGGTCCACGAGTACAAGCCGGCCCAGGTGAAGGCCGTGCTCACCGGTTACGGGATGGCGACCAAGGCCCAGGTGACGCGCATGCTGGCGCTGCAGGCGCCGGTCCCGGGGCGGCTGGACGACCACGCCGCCGACGCGGTGGCGATCGCCATCTGCCACGCCCGGAGTCGCCGGCTGCACCGGCTCGTGGCCACGTGATCGGCTACCTGCGGGGTCGCGTGGTCCGTGCCGCCGACGACCAGGTGGTGATCGAGGCGGGCGGCGTCGGCTACCTGGTCAACATCCCGGTCACGGTCCGGGAGCGGATGCGGGTCGACGAGGAGGCGGAGCTCCACGTCCACACCCACGTGCGCGAGGACCAGATCGCCCTGTACGGATTCACCAGCCTGGAGGAGCTGGAGCTGTTCCAGCTCCTGATCCAGGTGGACGGGGTTGGCCCTCGGGTGGGGCTGGCCATCCTGGGCGCCGCTAGCGTGGAGGTGTTGAAGCGGGCCATCCTGGCCGAGGAGGTGGCACCCATCCGGAGGGCGCCGGGGGTGGGGGCGCGCACCGCCCAGAAGGTGATCATCGACCTGAAGCCGCGGCTCGAGGCCGCGGCCCCTCTTGCGCTCGGCCCCGCCGAGGGCGTGGGGGACGGCGAGGTCGCGCGCCAGGTGGAGGCGGCGCTGCGAGGTCTGGGCTTCTCGGCCCTCGAGGCCCGCCAGGGGGTGGCGGCGGTGGACTGGGCCGAGCGGCCGTCGGCCGAGGCGGCGCTGGCGGCGGCGCTGAAGGCGCTGGGAAGGTAGCCGGTGGGGGAGCGGCGTCTCCTGGACCCTGGGCTGGGGCCGGACGACGAGCAGTACGACCGCACCCTGCGGCCACGGAGCCTCGATGAGTACGTGGGCCAGCAGCAGGTGCGGGAGAACCTGGGCATCCTCCTGGAGGCGGCCCGGCGTCGCGGCGAGCCGGTCGAGCACGTGCTCCTCTGCGGTCCGCCCGGCCTGGGCAAGACCACCCTGGCCAACATCATCGCCTCTGAGCTGGGGGTCGCCATCAAGACCACCAGCGGGCCCGCCATCGACCACGCGGGGGCGCTGGCCTCGATCCTGACCAACCTGAGCGACCGCGACGTGCTCTTCATCGACGAGATCCACCGCCTCAACCGGGTGGTGGAGGAGGCGCTGTACCCGGCCATGGAGGACTTCGTCTTCGACATCGTCCTGGGCAAGGGGGCCGGGGCGACCTCGGCCCGGCTCCCGCTGGCGCACTTCACCTG
The DNA here is from genome assembly GCA_035653475.1 of Candidatus Dormiibacterota bacterium. Lineage (GTDB taxonomy): Bacteria > Chloroflexota > Dormibacteria > Dormibacterales > Dormibacteraceae > CADDZO01. The sequence goes on from DASRBU010000134.1 coordinate 4,569, forward strand.
CGTCGGTGCCACCACCCGTCAGGGCCTGCTCAGCGCCCCCATGCGCGATCGCTTCGGTGCCGTCTACCGCCTCGACTTCTACACCCAGGCCGAGCTGGAGCGGATCGTGGCCCGATCCGCCCGCATCCTTGGCTTCGAGGTCGAGGAGGCGGCCTGTCGCGAGCTGGCGCGGCGCTCGAGGGGCACCCCCCGGGTGGCCAACCGGCTGCTGCGGCGGGTACGCGACTACGCCCAGGTGCGTGCCGACGGCCGTGGCAGCCTGGAGGTGACCCGGGCCGCGCTGGCCGTGCTCGAGGTCGACGAGCTGGGTCTGGAGCCGCTCGACCGCCGGATCCTGAGCTCGATGATCGAGAAGTTCGCCGGGGGTCCGGTCGGCCTGGAGACGCTCGCCACCGCCGTGGCCGAGGACCCGGAGACGATCGAGGACGTGCACGAGCCCTACCTGATCCAGGCCGGGCTTCTCGCCCGCACCGCCCGAGGACGGGTGGCCACCGAGCTGGCCTACCGGCACCTGGGCATCGATCCCCCGCCGGTCATGGTCCAGCCCTCCCTGCTCTGAGCCGGCCCGGGCGAGATGACGGTCCCCCGGTCCGCGGTCGACCTCGATAAACTCTCTTCGCCTTGCAACTGGTGCTCGGATGGCCGGTCCGGATCCTGGTGATCGCCCTGCTGGTCCTCTCCGTGTTCGTCGACGGCGCGGGGTACTGGTACCGGATCGTCAACCACTACCCGCTGGCCGGCCCCGTTCCCCACCTGCCGCCGAACTTCAACGGCTGGCAGCTCTACCTGCACAAGGGCCTAGACCTCTCCGGCGGCACCGACCTGCAGCTCGAGCTGACCAACTTCCCGCCCGGCCGGGACCGGGCCACGGTCCAGCAGGAGGCCATCGACGTCATCCAGAAGCGCATCAACGCGCTGGGCGTGAGCGAGCCGATCGTGACCGCCAGCGGCTCCAACCACGACCGCATCGAGGTTCAGCTGGCCAACGTCAGCGCCTCACAGGCCCAGAAGGTGATCGGCACCACGGCCCAGCTGGTGACCACGACCTGGGTTGCCGACTCCTCGATCACGAACGGTCCCTATCCCGGCTACCGGCCCAAGATCACGGACCTTCGCAGCTCCATGCTGACCGGGGCCAGCGCCTCCCTGGACCCCAACGGGGGCAACGACTGGGTGGTCAACTTCACCTACAACTCCCAGGGCGCCTCGATCTTCAGCCAGCTGAGCAGCAACGCCTACAACGCCTGTCCCGACACCGACTGCCCGCAGCGGCACATCGCCCAGTGGCTGGACCTGACCCAGGCCGACGTGGACCACTGGAACCAGCTGGCCGACAAGCTCTACCAGCCCTTCGACAAGGGTGGCAAGCTGCTCAGCGACCCCCAGATCCTGCAGCCGATCACGGGGGGGCAGGGGTTCATCCAGGGCAATTTCACCCAGCAGGAGGCACAGAACCTGGCCACCCTGCTGAACTCGGGTTCGTTGCCGGTGTCGATCAAGGTCATCTCCTCCACGGACGTCGGCGCCAGCCTGGGGGCCGAGTCCGTCAAGCAGAGCCTGTCGGCCGGGCTGCTGGGTCTGATCATCGTCATCATCTTCATGGTCGCCCTCTATCGCCTGCCGGGCCTGCTGGCCAGCCTGGCCCTGCTCTTCTACGCCGGCACCCTGATCTGCCTCTTCAAGCTCATCCCGGTCACGCTCACCCTGCCCGGCCTGGCCGGCTTCGTGCTCAGCGTGGGCATGGCCGTGGACGCCAACGTCCTGATCTTCGAGCGCTTCAAGGAGGAGCTGCGGGCCGGCAGGACGATCGGGGCGGCGGTGGAGGCGGGGGTGCGGCGGGCCTGGCCCGCCATCCGCGACTCGAACACCTCGACCCTGATCACGAGCGTGATCCTCTACTTCGCCGGCGCTCAGCAGGTGAAGGGCTTCGCGCTGACCCTGGCCCTCGGGGTGCTGGTCAGCCTGATCTCGTCGATCATCGTCACCCACAACCTGCTGGCCATCGTGCTCAACTTCGGCTGGGCGCGCAGCGACGGCGCCCTGGGGGTGGTGCGCGGTTCGGCCCGCCTGGAGGCGCAGCATGGCCGAGCTTAGCCGTCCGGCCGGCCGCTCCCGCGTCGAGGCGGCCGAGGGGGAGCGAGAGGCGGCCGGCCAGCAGGTCGCCGAACGCCGGGTCCGGCGGCTCGACATCGTCGGTCACCGCAACCTCTTCTTCGCCATCTCCCTGATCGTGATCATCCCCGGCATCGTCTCGATGCTGACCCGCGGCTTCCTGCTGGGGATCGACTTCGCCGGGGGCAGCGAGTTCCAGCTGCGCTTCCAAGGCGGGCCGCCCAGCCTGCAGGCGGTGGAGGCCGCCGCCGACGCCCAGTACCCCCACGCCACGGTCCAGGAGACCGCCCAGGGCACCTTCATCATCCGCACCCCTCCCCTCGACCCTGCCCACGAGGCCGCCTTCGAGGAGACACTGGGGCGCCAGGTGGGGACGCCGATCGACCGAACCGCGAGCTCGGTGACCCAGGTGGGGCCCACCATCGCCCGGGAGATCGTCCAGGGGGCGGTGGTGGCCCTGGTGGTGGCCTCGATCTGCATCCTGTTCTACCTGGCCTTCCGGTTCCGGAAGGTCCAGGGCGGCTGGCGG
>DASRBU010000135.1:0-3041 GCA_035653475.1 Candidatus Dormiibacterota bacterium
GGAACAGCTCGGCCTCGCCTACCTCTTCATCGCTCACGACCTGGCCGTGGTGCGGCACATCTCGCACCGGGTGGCGATCATGTACGCCGGCCGCATCGTCGAGCTGGCCGGTCGCGACGACATCTACGAGCGCCCCCTCCACCCCTACACGCGGGCGCTGCTCTCGGCGGTGCCCATCCCGGACCCGGCAGCGCAGCGGGAGCGCCGGCGGGTCGTGCTCCGGGGCGAGATCCCGAGCCCGATCCGGCCGCCGGCCGGCTGCCGGTTCCACACCCGTTGTCCCCTGGCGGAGGCGCGCTGTCGCGTCGAGCGGCCGCCCCTCGTGGAGCGGCATCCCGGCCACCAGGTCGCGTGCTGGCTGGCCTGACCGGCCCGTGAGCCGTGGCGAGGGGGGTCGGTGCCGCCTCCAGGGGCGCCACGAGGTCACCGTCGGTCGGACGAGGGTGGTCGGGGACGGCCGAGGGGCTGAGCCGCCCTCCTGGTCGCGATCCTCGCGCCCCCCTGGTCTTCACGACCGGGACCCGGCCCGGGGTCGGCGGAGGGCCTTCTACCCCCTGACCCCCGGTCCACGGTCCCGGGCAGCGCTCCCCGCCCGGGCAGTCGCCTCCCGGATCGCCCGCCAGAGCCGCTCCGGGTGGAGCGGGACCCGGTCGATGGCGACCTCCAGGGGTCGGAGCGCGTCCGCGACCGCGGCCGCGATGGCGGCCGGGGGCGGGACCGCGCCTCCCTCGCCGCAGCCCTTGATACCGAAGGGATTGAGCCGAGAGGGATGGCAGCGGTGGTGCACCTCGAGCGGCGGCACCTCGGCCGCGGTCGGGAGCAGGTAGTCCATGAAGCTGCCGCTCAGGAGCTGGCCGTCGGGGCCGTAGGCCACCTCCTCCAGCAGCCCGTTCCCGATCCCGTGGGCGATCCCGCCCATGACCTGGCCGCGGACGACGACCGGGTTCAGCACCTGCCCGCAGTCGTCCACGGTCAGGTAGCGCAGGAGGCGCACCATGCCGGTCTCGGGATCCACCTCCACGGCGACCACGTGGGTGCCCGAGCCCCAGGTCACGGTCGGGGGAACGAAGTAGTGGGTGGCCTCCAGCCCCGGCTCCATCCCCTCCGGGAGCCGGCAGCGGGGGCCGGGGGCGGCCGCCCTGGCCAGCGTCGCCAGATCCAGACCACGGCCGGGGAGGTCCCGAGGCCGGACGACGCCTTCCTCCAGCACCAGGTCCTCGGGGGCGACCTCGAGCAGCTCCGCGGCCACCGCCAGCGCTTTCCGGCGCACCTGGCCGGCGGCGACCCCGACCGCGGTCCCGGCGGTGACCGCGCTCCGGCTGGCGAAGGTGCCGACGCCGTGGGGGATGAGCGCGGTGTCCCCGGCGAGCACGGTCACGTCCTCTGGCCTCACCCCGAGCTGGTCCGCGCAGACCTGGGCCAGGGTGGTCTCCAACCCCTGGCCGTGGGGGTTGGCCCCGGTCGAGACCGTGACCCGTCCGTCCTCGTTCACCCGCACCGTCGCCCCCTCGTGGGGACCGAAGCCCGACCCCTCCATGAAGGAGGACACCCCCACGCCGAGGAAGCGTCCCTCGGTCCGTGCCCGCTCCTGGTCGCGCCGGAACTCCAGGTAGCCGAAGCGCTCCAGCGCCTCCTCCAGCTGGGCCGGGAAGTCACCGCTGTCGTAGACGATCTCCTTCCCGTCCCGGTAGGGCATGCCGGTCGCATAGGGCATGGCCTCCGCCGGGATCAGGTTGCGACGCCGGCACTCGGCCGAGTCCAGCCCACAGGCCCGCGCGACCCGTTCCAGGACGGAGTCGATCACGAAGGTGGCCTCTGGCCGGCCGGCCCCACGGACCGGCGTCACCGGCGCCTTGGTGGTGAGGACGTTCCAGCCCTCCACGCTCAGGTGCTCGATCCGGAACTGGTTGCGGAGATGGGCAGCAGCGTTGTAAGAGACCGTGATCGCGTAGGGGTTGTAGGCGCCGCAGTCGACCCAGAAGCGGTCGCGCAGCCCCTGGATGCGGCCATCGGCGTCGAAGGCGACCTCCACCTCGTGGACCTGGTCGCGGGCGTGCCTGGTCACGGCCAGGTTCTCGCGCCGGTCCTCGACCCAGCGCACGGGCCGACCGAGGCGGCGGGCGGCGAGCGGGACCAACACGTCCTCCTGGAAGAGGCCAGTGCCGAAGCTGCCTCCCATGTCGGGGCCGATCACCCGGACCGAGCCAGCCGGCAGGCCCAGCATCTGCACGATGCACGAGCGGACCAGGTGAGGACGGGCGTTGGTGCACCAGACCGTCAGCTCGCCCCGGCCCTCCTCCCAGCTGGCCAGCACCCCCCGCGGCTCCATCGCGCAGGCGGCCTGGCGACCCATGGCCAGCTCCAGCCGGAGCCGCCGCGGCGCCTGCCGGAACGCCCGGTCCGGCTCCCCCACTTCGATCCGGAAGTGGGCGGCGACGTTGTCCTGGAGCTCGGGATGCAGGACCGGCGCCCCCGGCTCCAGGGCGGCGCGGGGGTCGAGGATCGGCGGCAGGGGATCGTAGGCCACGTCGACCAGGTCGAGTGCGTCCTCGGCCAGGGCCCGGCTGGTCGCCACCACCATGGCCACCGGTTCGCCCACCCAGCGCACCCGCTCCCCGGCCAGCAGCGGCATCGCCAGCGGCTTCACCTCGGGTCCGACCCGCTCCTGGAGCGCAGGCGCGATCTCCAGGCGGGCCGCCTCCAGGAAGGGCCCGACCCCCTCCAGGTCCTCGGCGGTGAGCACCGCCATCACCCCTTCGGCCCGGCGGGCGGCGGTCACGTCGAGGTGGGTGATGCGGCCGTGGGGGATCGGGCTCCGGAGCAGGGCGGCATGGAGCAGGCCGGGGAGGCGCAGGTCGGCCAGGTAGCGTCCACGCCCGGTCAACAGCCGCCGGTCCTCGACCCGGCGCAGGGGCCGACCCACGAACCGGGGCGGTCGGACCTCCACCGGCTCAGGCACCGCCTCGCAGCATGGTGGAGGCGCGCCGGACGGCGGCCACCATGTTCTGGTAGCCGGTGCAGCGGCAGAGGTTGCCCGAGAG
>DASRBU010000136.1:0-18340 GCA_035653475.1 Candidatus Dormiibacterota bacterium
CCGAGACCACTACAGCTACCCGAACGGCATCTGCCGCCACGTGGACGAGCGCGACCCCGAGCTGGAGCGCGTCTGCTCCGTCTACTCGATCGTCATGGACCTCACGGCGGGCAGCTTCGAGATCGCGCAACACCCGCCCTGCGCCCACGACTACGAGGCGATCCGGCTGCCGCAGGGGTCGGGGGTGGCGGCCGGCGCCGGCTCCTGAGCCCGGTGCCCGGGTTGGAGGTGGAGATGCCGCTTGGGAGGCGTTGGCGGGACCCGAGGAGGGGGGCGGTCCCGACCGGGTAGGGCCGGGAATCCAGGGCGGCATCGCCTTCGGCGGTGGAACCCATGGCCGGGGCTGGAGGACCAGGCCGCGAACGACGGGCGCCGAGGTCGAGCCGGAGGCGACCGTGGAGGGCTCCGCGAGGGGCGCCGGGCGAGAGCAGCCACCGCTTCGCCCTGCGGCTCGGGCCCGCCGTCACCGGCACGAGCGGTGACGAGCCACTCCCGCTCGCCCGGTCGCTCGAACCGCTGCGGCCGGAGGTGGCCGGCCTGCGCCGACCGGCCGTCGGCATCCGGGTGGCATCCGCCTCGCGCCGGGGCCACCGCTCGTCTTCGCCGGTCGACCGCCTGGTCGTTTGCCGCCGCCTCCATCCCCGTCGGGGCACCTTGGCTCCATCCCGGTCGCTTCCCCTGGACGAGCCCCGGGGGGTTGGAGACCGCAGGGAACGCACGGGCGCCGGGCGTCCGGGCTGGGCCGCCGCCGGCTTCGGGCCGGACGGCGAGGCCCCTTCCGCGCCGGCCTCGCCCGGACGTGCTCCTGACGTCGGATGCCACGTCAGGGGCCGTCCTCGGTCTGCGCTGTCGAGGCCGGGTCGGAGGGGTGCTCACCCGCGTAGTCCCCCAGCTCGCGCACGGTCACCATGGGCAGCAGCTTGAGGGCCAGCTGGAGCCGGAACAGCGTGGGGTCGACCAGGTAGTCGGGGCCCAGCAGCTGCTGGATCTGGGTGAGACGGTAGTCGAGGGTGTTGGGATGGATGCCGAGCTGGCGGGCGGCCCGCTTGCGGTTGAGGCCGGCCGAGAGGTAGACGTCCAGGGTCTCGAGCAGGCGATTGCCGCCCGGTCCACGGCCGTGTCGGAGCAAGGGTCCGAGGGTGTCGCGTACGAAGGTGTCCAGGGGCGGCCCGGGCTTGAAGAGGTCGAAGACCCGGACCTCGTCGTAGCGATGGACGCGGCGCTCGGGGTGGAGCAGCGCCCCCAGGGTCCGGGCTCGGGCCGCCTCCCGGTAGCTCCTCACCGTCGCCAGGGCGCCGGGCCGGGGCAGACCCACCCCCGCCACCAGCAGCAGCTCCTCCGACTCCGGGGTCGCCAGCGCCGCCCGTACCATGGTCGCCACGTCGTCGATCGCGGTGCTCACCACCAGCCAGAGCTGGCCCACCGGTAGCGGGATGGAGGGGCAATCGCCGAAGCGTGCGTGCATCCGGAGCCCGACCCGGGCCAGGGCCGTGCCGACCTGCTCCGGCGCCGACCCGATGCCTTGCGTGGGCCCGATCACGACCGCGATGTGGGGGCTGCGGAGGTCGTAGCCGAGCTGGTCGGCCTGCTCCAGGGCGGCGGCCTCGTCCCGGAACTCCCCCTCGATCAGCCGGGCGAAGAAGAGTCGGGCGGCGTTGTCGTGGGAGCGGCGGCTCTGCTCCCGCTCCTCCAGGTAGGCGCTGGCGACCGCGGTGCTGACCCGGTCGGCGTACTCCAGACTCAACCTCCCCAGCAGCTCGAGGTCGCTCCGGATCCCGGACTCCAGCATGCAGTCCCAGAGGACGCGCACGCTCACCCGCCAGGAGTGGAGGATCGCCTCCAGGGAGTAACCCTGGTGGAAGCGTCGGCGGGCCGCCTCGACGAAGGGCCGGAGGTCCTCGGGTCGCGGGGGGCGACGCTCGGCCAGGAGGCGGAAGTAGAGGTCGACGTTGCGGAGGTCGACCTCGGCCCGGTCGTGCTCGACCTCGGGATCAGGGGTGGTGGCGTAGTCGGCGACCTCCAGGCGGGTGGCGCGGTTGAGGCGGCGCGCGAACTCCTCACGTTGGGCCTGGGTCAGCGATGGAGCAACTTGTGACATCGTCACGAAAGTAACGCCTGAGATCGGACATTGTCACGTGGCGGCCGTCAGAGAATTGGGCTAGTCTCACTACCACGATGGCCGAAGGCGGCGAACAGCGGTTGAGGGAGGGCGCCAGGGCCGCTGCTACGGCGCTCGGCGAGGACGCCGAGGAGGTGAGGAAGGTCGAGAGTGACCTCGGGGACCGTTACCCCGTCGACGGGGGCCGAAGATTGGCCTGCCCGCCAGGTCAGCGCTCGGTCGGGACGGGGCGATCGCTGCATCGCGACCGGTCGCGCTCGCCGGAGCGACGCCGCCCGGGGTGTGGCGGTCGGCCACGGTGGCCGTGGCTTCGTGCTCGTACCGGAGCAAAGGAGGTGGGATGAGGTTCTTCGTCTTCCTGCTCGGCCAGCAGCCTGCCCACGTCGACAGCGCCGATGTCTATCGGGAGCTGATCAACGACGCCGAGTTGGCTGAGCAGCTGGGCTTCGACGGGCTCTGGGTCGCCGAACACCATTTCTCCACCTACTGCGTGGTCCCCAACACCCTGACCCTCCTGGCCTCGATCGCCAAGCGGACGAGCCGGATCCGGATCGGGAGCGCGGTCGTCGTCCTGCCCCTTCACAACGCGGTCCGGGTGGCCGAAGAGGCGGCCATGGTCGATCACCTCTCCGAGGGCCGTTTGGAGCTGGTGCTCGGTCGTGGGTTCCAGCCTCTGGAGTTCGCAGGGCTCGGCTACGAGCTGGCGGATTCCCAGCGGCGCCTGAGCGAGGGCATTGCCATCCTGAAGCATCTCTGGGAGCGGCCCGATCGGCCCTTCGAGGGGCCCAGCGTCCGTCTCCCGGCCTTGACCGCGATGCCCATGCCCCGTCAACGGCCGCATCCGCCGCTGTGGCTGGCCTGCGGCTCCCAGCGTTCGATCGAGGCCGCCATGGAGCGCTCCCTGCACGTCGTGCTGACCGCCGGGATCGAGGGGCTGGGCAAGTTCCAGGAGCTGAAGCGCGCCTTCGAGACGCGGCGGCAGGCCCTGGACGGACGGGTCGACCTGGAGTTCGGGGTCCAATGCTACGCCTTCGTCTCCTCCGACCCGGCCGCCCGACGGCGGGCGATCGAGGCGGCCCGGCAGGTCCATCGGCTCGGCAACCTGCTCCGCCGAGGGGAGGGGGTGATTCGGCGAGGCGTGCTCGACGACCCGGGGCCGCAGCCGGACGACCCCGCCGACGACACCGTCCGCAGCTCGACCCTGATCGGCGACGAGCACGAGGTGGCGGACCGGCTGGCCTGGTTCGCCGAGCAGGGGGTGACCACGATGTCGCTCATCTTCCGCTTCGGCGAGCTGAGCTCGGAGGAGGTCCGGGAGTCGATGGCCCGGATGGCCCGCCTGGTCAGGGTGGGGGCGCTGCGGTGAGCGCGGCCGGTGCCCTCCTGGTGGGCGGCTCAACGGAACGAGCCAGCCGCCTGGCCTCCGGCCTGAGCGGCGAGCGGCTCTGGCTCCGGCCTGCCCACGCCCGGGGTGAGGTCGAGGGCCTGATCAGCCTTCCCTTCCAGCCGGCGGAGGGGCTGAGGCTGGACGGGCTGCCCCTGCCGCTCGACCTGGTGGCGGTCCTCAGCGACCAGACGGCCGCCGGCGTCCGCCCCCGGACTCTTGGGGCGCGGCTGGAGCTGATGCGGGAGGTGCTGCTCGAGGCCTTCCTGCCGGTGCGGGAGGTGCTCCGCCGTCAGCGAGATTGGCTGCGGCTGGCCTGGATCATCTCGCCGACCCCGCTCAACGGCTGCGGCTCCCCCGAGCGAGCAGCGGCGGAGGCCGCGGTCCTGGGCTTGATGCGGGGGGTGACCCGCGAGTTCGCGACCCGGGCCTCCACGGTGGCTCTGGTGGTGGACGGGGCTCACGATCCGGAGGCGGTGGACCGGGATCTGGCGGCGACCCTCCAGGTGCTGCGTGACCCGGGGTCCTCCTTCTACACCGGGCAGGTGCTGAACCTGACCAGCGGGACCTGGATCGCGGGGGCGTGAAGGTGGCGAGCACACGACCGACCGTGCTGATCACCGGGGCCGCGGCGGGCATGGGGCGGGCGCACTGCCGTTGCCTCATCGCCGAGGGCTGGAACGTGGTCGCCGTGGACCGCGATCGCACCGGTCTGGCCAGCCTGACCGCGGAGGTGGGGGCGGAGCGGGTGGTGACGGTGGAGGGCGACGTCCGCCAGCCGGACCTGGCCACCGCCGCCGTCGAGGTGGCGCTCGACCGTTTCGGCCGCCTCGACGGCCTGGTCAACAACGCCGGCTACGGCCTCCAGCGGAGCCTCCTCGACTCCTCGGCCGATGACCTCCTCGACCAGCTCGCGGTGCACGTGGAGGCGGCGCTCGCCTTCAGCCTGGCGGCGGAGCCGTACCTGCGGCAAGCCCGGGGCGCGATCGTCAACGTCTCCTCGGAGTGGGCGCTGGCCGGTCCCTGCACCTGGCCCCAGCCGCCCGCGGTGGCCTACTGCGCCGGCAAGGCAGGGGTGCTCGGCCTCACCCGGGCCCTGGCCCGGCAGCTGGCCCCCGAGGTGCGGGTCAACGCGATCGCACCCGGCGGGGCCCGGACCGAGACCACCCTCTCCCACTACGACCCCGAGACGTTGGCCCGCAAGATCGCCGGCGTGCCCGCCCAACGTTGGGCGGAGCCGGCCGAGTACTCCCTGTTCGTGCGCTATCTCCTCTCGCCCGCGGCGCGGCTGGTCACCGGGCAGGTGCTGAGCCCGAACGGGGGGGAGGTCATCGCCGGGGGCTGACGTGAGCGCCAGCACCTCGCTCCCCGACCCCGCCCCGCGCTCCCGAGCGCTCTACCGGCGGGCGCTCCTGACCATGCCCGGGGGCAACACCCGCACCACCGTCTTCCATCCCCCTCATCCGCTCTACGCCCGGCGTGGGCGGGGCTGTCGCGTGGTCGACGCCGACGGGGTGGAGCGGATCGACTTCCTCAACAACTACACCGCCCTGGTGCATGGGCATGCCCACCCCCACATCGTGGCCGCGGCCAGCGAGCAACTGGCTCTTGGCACTTGCTTCTCGATGCCGACCGAGGCCGAGATCGAGCTGGCGGAGGAGATCTGTCGCCGGCTCGACAGCGTCGAGCAGGTCCGTTTCGCCGGCTCCGGCTCGGAGGCGGTGATGCTGGCGGTGAAGGTGGCTCGGGCGGTCACTGGCCGCTCGGTGATCGCCAAGTGCGAGGGCGCCTACCACGGCAGCTACGACGCGGTCGAGGTCAGCGTCGAGCCGCCGCCCGAGGCCTGGGGGGAGCCCGACCCGGTCACCGTCCCGGTCGCCCAGGGCACCCCGGCGGGGGTGCTGCAGGACGTGGTGGTGATCCCCTTCAACGACGCCGAGGCCGCCGAGCGCATCCTGGCCCCTCGCCGCTCGGAGCTGGCGGCGGTGATCGTCGACCCCCTCCCCAACCGAGTGGGGCTGATCCCGGCCAGGCCCGACTTCCTGGCCATGCTCCGCCGTTTCACCCGGGAGGCGGGGGCGCTGCTCGTCTTCGACGAGGTGATCAGCTTCCGGATCGACCCGGGAGGCGCCCAGCGCGCCTTCGACACCACCCCCGACCTCACCGTCCTGGGCAAGGTGATCGGGGGCGGCTTCCCGATCGGCGCCCTGGGCGGACCCGCCGAGCTCCTGCGGGTCTTCGACCCCCGCTCGGGCCGCCCTGCCGTGCCCCACGGCGGGACCTTCAACGCCAACCCGGTTGCGATGGCGGCCGGCCGGGCGGCGCTGGAGCTGCTCACCCCGGAGGCCCACCGTCGCCTGGCGGTCCTGGGCGAGCGCGCTCGGTCGCTGCTGAACGACGCCTATCGCACCGCCGGGGTGCCGGGCCAGGCCACGGGCATGGCCTCGTTGATCAAGCTACACTTCCGTCCCGGGCCCCTCACCGACTACCGTTCGGCCTGGCCCGGGAGCTGGGAGCGGCAGGCCATGGCCGCCGTCTTCCGGCACCTGCTCGGCTCCGGCATCCTGATCTCCCCCAGCGGCCTGCTCTGCCTCTCGACCCCCATGGGGGAGGGGGAGGTGGAGGAGCTGGCGCGCGCCTTCCGACGGGCGCTCGACCGCCTGCCTCCCACGACCGGGGCCAGGCGGTAGGAGCTGGGGACGGCAACAACCAGGACCTGAGAAAGAAAGGAGGAGAGGGAGGAATGAGGCGACTGGACCGGCGAACCTTCCTGAAAGGCCTGGGGGCGACCATCCCCGTGTTCGTGGGCGGCCAGCTGCTGGAGGCCTGCGGGAGCGCCGGATCGTCCGCGCCGAGCGGACCCGGCGGCAAGCTCGGGGTGAGCCAGCTGGTGGTGGCCGGGGGCGGGGGAGCCCTGACCGACGCCTACCGACGGGCGTACTACCAGCCCTTCACGGCCAAGACCGGGGTCAAGATCCTGGAGACGGCGGTCGACCCGGCCAAGCTCAAGTCGATGGTCTCGAGCGGAGCCGTGGAGTGGGACGTGGCCCAGATCGACGCGGCCGCTGCCGCCAGCGCTGCCTATGACGGTCTCCTCGAGCGGTTGGACTACCGCATCATCAACAAGGACGATCTGCTCCCCCAGATGGTCCACGATGCCTATCTGATCAACGATCTGGCCGCCTACGTCATCGCCTGGAACACGAGGAAGTACCAGGCGGAGAACGCCCCTCAGACCTGGGCCGACTTCTTCAACGTTCACCGCTTCCCGGGGACGAGGGGGCTGCTGAACACCCCCGGCCAGACCCTGGAGGTGGCGCTGCTGGGTGCCGGTGTCGATCCCAAGCACCTCTACCCGCTCGACGTCGAGCGGGCGCTCAAGTTCCTGGATCCGATCAAGTCGCAGCTCCGGTTCTGGAGCTCTGGCGCGCAATCGGCCCAGTGGCTGATCGACGACGAGGTCGACCTGGGGACCTCCTGGAACGGCCGGCTCCAGGGCCCCAAGGCGCAGGGCTCACCGGTCGACTTCACCTTCAACCAGTCGCTGTTGGTCGCCGACGCCTGGATCGTGCCCAAGGGGGCCAAGCACAAGGATGCCTCCATGCAGTTCATCGCCTTCTGCATGCAGGCCCGCAACCAGGCCCGAGAGGCCGAGCTCATCCCCTACGGCCCCACCAACACCAGGGCCTTCTCCTACCTCGATGCCCAGGTGAAGGCTTCCCTTCCCAACGCGCCCGGGCACCGCTACGCGCTGATCCAGGACTTCGACTGGTGGGCTCGCAACCAGGACCGGGTCACCCAGACGTGGAACGACTGGCTCTCGTCCTGAGGCCCGCCGCCGGCCGGCGCCTCCGGTGGTCTCCACGCCAGGGGAGGGAGCCCTTGCTCCTGGCACCCCTGTTGCTGCTGCTCCTCCTCTTCTTCGTCCTACCGCTGGCGATCGAGGTCTGGTCCAGCCTCGCCCAGCCTCGCCCCGGCCTGTCCGCTTACCACACGGTCTTCCAGCAGGCGGCCTTCCTGCGCTCGATCGCGACCACCCTGCAGATCGCGGCCACGGTGACGGTGGCCTCGGCGGTGATCGGGTACCCGGTCGCCTACGCCTTCACCCGCCTCCGGGGCAGGTTGCTGACGCTGATGCTGGCCCTGGCCCTCGTGCCCTTCTGGGTCAGTGCCGTGGTCCGCAGCTTCTCCTGGATGCTGCTGCTGGAGCGCTCCGGCCCGGTCAACGGGGCGCTGCTCGCGCTCGGCCTGATCGGGCGACCGCTCCCGTTCCTCTACAACCGGACGGTGGTCGAGGTGGTGATGGTGTCGGTCCTGCTGCCCTACATGATCCTTCCCGTCTACAGCGTGATGCGGGGGATCGATCTCGACCTGATGAAGGCGGCGGCCAGCCTGGGGGCCTCGCCCCTCCAGGCCTTCGGCCGGGTGTTCCTGCCCCTGAGCCTGCCCGGCGTCGCCGCCGGCGGGCTCCTGGTCTTCATCCTCGCCTTGGGCTACTTCGTGACCCCTTCCTTGCTCGGCGGACCCAGGGAGCAGATGGTGGCGGTCCTGATCTACCAGCAGACCCAGCTCTTCAACTGGCCGGTCGCCTTCGCGCTGGCCACCGTGCTCCTGGTCGTCGTGGTGGCGCTCTACGGGCTGGCGGTCCGACTCCTGGGGCTGGGCCGGATCATGTTCGCCCAGGAGCCGCTCCCGTGAGCCGGAGCCGAATCCTGCTGCTCCTGGGGGCCTGGCTGGTCCTCTTCTACATGGACCTACCGCTCCTGGTGGTGGCCCCCGCCTCGGTCAGCGCTGCTCCCTACATCCAGTTCCCGCCGGTGGGCCTTTCTCCCCGCTGGTACGGCGCCTTCGGGGCCGACCCGAGCTGGACCGGTGCCATGGACAACAGCCTGCTGATCGCCGCCGGGACAGCCCTGGTGGCGACGGTGATCGGGACTCTGGCCGCGCTCGGCCTGCAGGGGCTGGGACGGGGACGAGGACAGTGGCTGCTGGCCCTCCTGCTCTGCCCGTTGATCGTCCCCCACATGAACCTCGCCATCGGCCTCTACCCGGTGATGGCCCGGCTCCAGCTGGTCGGCACCCCCCTGGCGGTGGTCCTCGGCCATGCGGTGGTTGCCACCCCACTCGTGGTCCTGATCGTGGTCGCCACCCTACAGCGGCTGGATCCGGCCCTGGGCCGGGCTGCCGCCAGCCTGGGCGCCAACGCCTGGCAGCGGTTCCGGCTGGTCACCCTGCCCCTCATCCTGCCCGGGGTGTTGGGCGGGGCTGCCTTCGCCTTCGCCGCTTCCTTCGACGAGCTGGAGATCGCGCTCTTCCTGAGCGGGGCCACCGCTCGGACGCTGCCTCTCCAGCTCTGGCAGCAGATCCAGTTCGAGCTGACGCCGGTGGTGGCGGTGGCCAGCGTCGTCACCGCCGTCATCTTCCTTGGCGGGCTGGCCGTGATCCAGGGGGGCCGCTGGCTCGCCACCCGGCGGATCACGGCCGAGGGGGCCGAAGGTGGCTGAGCCGGCCGGCCCCGTCCGGGGCGCGCACGTCGTCGTCGAGGGCCTCTGCAAGCGCTACGAGGACGGTGACGCGGTGGTGGACGCCAGCTTCGAGATCCAGCCCGGCGAGTTCGTGAGCTTGCTCGGCCCGAGCGGCTCGGGCAAGACCACGACCTTGATGATGATCGCCGGCTTCGTCGCCCCCAACGCCGGTGACATCCGCCTGGACGGCCGCTCGGTGGTCGGCATCCCGCCCCACCACCGGCAGATCGGGGTCGTCTTCCAGAGCTACGCCCTCTTCCCGCACCTCTCGGTGTGGGACAACGTCGCCTTCCCCCTGCGGATGCGCAGGGTGTCCCGTCCCGAGCTGGAACGTCGGGTCGTCGCCGCCCTGGAGATGGTCGGGCTGGGCGGGATGCGGCGGCGTCGCCCCTCCCAGCTCTCGGGCGGCCAGCAGCAGCGGGTGGCCCTGGCCCGGGCCCTGGTCTTCGAGCCGCCGCTGCTGCTCATGGACGAGCCCCTGGGCGCGCTCGACCGTGCCCTCCGCCAGCAGATGCAGCTGGAGATCAGGGAGCTGACCTCACGGCTTCGCCTCAGCGTGCTCTACGTGACCCATGACCAGGAGGAGGCGCTGGCGATGTCGCACCGGGTGGCGGTGATGGACCGGGGACGGATCGTCCAGATGGGGACGCCCCATGACGTCTACTGGGAGCCGCGGGACACCTTCGTGGCCCGCTTCCTGGGCGAGGCCAACGTCTTCGAGGGAAGCCTCCTCGGAGGCGCCAACGGACGCTCGGTCCTGGTCACCGAGGATGGGCTCCGGCTCGCGACCAGCCACCCGATCGGGGTCGCCAACGGCGACCGGGCGGCGGCGGTGGTGCGTCCGCAGGCCTTCGAGCTGGGCGGCGGCGGGGCCGGCAGCAACCGGCTGGAGGGGGTGGTGCTCGACGTCCAGTTCCTGGGCGAGGTGGTCCGGCTGACGGTGGTGGCCAACCGGCGCCGGGTCCAGGTCCGGCTTCCGGCCTCGAACGCCGCTCGGCTGCCCGAGCCGGGCACGCGCCTCGAGCTCAGCTGCCCCCCGGAGGCGGTCCGGGTGGTGCCGCACCGCCCATGAGCGTTCCGATGTCGGCGTTGGCCGTGACCAGGAGGGAAGGCCGTTGAGAGGTCTGGATGGGAAGGTGGCGGTGGTGACCGGGGCCGCGGGTGGGATCGGGTCCGCGGTTCGCGTCCACCTGGCGGAGGCGGGGGCGGTGGTGGTCGGCCTCGACCGGGTGCCGGACGAGGAGAAGGCGGGATGGCTGCACTGCGACGTCTCCTCCCCATCCGAGGTGGAGGCCGCCTTCCAGCGGGTGATGGACCGCTACCGGCGCCTGGACGTGCTGGTCAACGCGGCCGGGATCTCACCCAAGCGCGAGGGGCGGCGACTGGACGCCCTGGAGACCACGCCCGAGGAGTGGGCCCGGATCATCGACGTCAACCTGAGCGGGGTCTTCTTCTGCTCGACGGCGGCCGCCCGGCGGATGCGCGAGGGCGGGGCGATCGTCAACATCGCCTCGGTGGTGGCATCCACCTACACCGGCAACGCCTCCGCCGCCTACGTGGCCAGCAAGTCCGGGGTCGAGGGCCTGACCCGAGCGCTCGCCATCGAGCTGCTGCCGCTCGGGATTCGGGTCAACGCGGTCGCCCCGGGGCGGGTGGCGACGCCGATGACGGCGGCTGCCGCCCCCGAGGTGCAACAGCGGGCGGTGGCGGCGATCCCCCTGGGTCGCCCCGCCACCCCGGAGGAGATCGCCGCCGTGGTGCTGTTCCTGGCCTCGGACGCGGCCAGCTACGTGGTCGGAGCCACGCTCGACGTCAGCGGCGGGCGCGGCATCACGTGAGCCCCGACGGTGATCGCGGACGGCCGAGGCGGTGCCGTCCCGGACCAGGAGGTCGTGGCCTCCGTCTCGACCCGCGCTCCCGAGTGATGGCGCTGGAGGTCGGGGTGATGAGCGCGGCCGGTGATCCCGGACCAGGCCTCCCTCGCCGGTGGGTCGGGGGGAGGGCGGAAGGCGAGCGCAGAGGGCGTCCCGACCTCGGTCGGGGGTGGCGGTGGTGCCCGGCCCGTCATCCGGGCGCCCGATGGGGTCGCCGGCCAGGACCCCGGGGGAGGGATCGGTGCCGGGTCTGAAGGCGGTCGTGCCGCCCTCCCCGGCCGCTCCCGCCCGCGGGCGGGAGCGCGCCACCGGCGGGGGAGGCGACGGGCTGGAGCGCGCCGTCCATCCCTGAGTTGGCGGGAACGATGGCCTTCATCGTCTCTCGTGGTACCCCTGGCCCCGGCACGGCGGCGTCCGTGCTGGGGGTGGCGACCCTGATCCAGGTCGTCGGTGCCATCCTCTCCCAGTCGCTCGCGGTCCTGGGCCCCGAGCTGACCGCCAGCCTGCACCTCTCGGCCGCGGGGTTCGGCCTCCTGCTCAGCGGGGTCAACCTCGGCACCCTGCTGGCCCTCCTGCTCGGTGGGGTGGGGGGCGACCTCCTGGCGGCACGAAGCGTGCTGGCCGTCAGCGCCGTTGGCAGCGGGATCCTGGTCGTGATCGCGGCGCTCGTCGACTCGGTCACGCTGGTGGAGGTCCTGCTCGCCGCGGCTGGCTTCACCTGGGGGGCTTCCATCCCCGCCGGCGGCGGTGCGGTGATCCGAATGGCGCCTGCCTCCCGACGCGGGCTGTTCGTCAGCATCCGGCAGCTGGGTCTGCCCCTGGGGGGCGTGGTCGCGGCCCTCCTCTCGCCACCGGTGGTGGCGCGGGGCGGCTGGCGGGCGATGTTCCTCCTCGAGGGGGCCCTGTTCGTGATGGCCGCCCTGGTCGCCGTCCGGACCCCGCTCCCACGCGCCCGGGTCGAGCGACGGCTGCGTGCCCTGACCGTCCGCACCCTCGCCCTGGGCGTTGGAGGGGCGTTGCTCGGAGCGGCGCAGTGGGTCTTCCTCGGGTACCTGACCCTGCAGCTGACCCGACGGTTCGGGGTGCCCTTCGCCCTGGCTGCCACCGTCTTCCTGGCCGCGCAAGCCTGTGGGGCGCTGGGGCGCCTGGTCATGGGATGGGCGAGCGACCGGTACGGGAGCCGAACCGTCTGGCTGGCGGCCACCAGCCTGGCCGGGGCCGGATGCCTCCTCTCGTTCGGGGTGCTCCCTCCCACCACGCCGCTCGTGCCCCTGATCCTCCTGAGCCTGGGGAGCGGGTTCGCGGTCATGGCCTGGAACGGGATGCTGATCGCGGCCTTCGCCGAGGCGGGGCCACGCGAGCTGGCGAGCACCAGCATCGGCGCTGGCCTGCTGCTCAACCGACTCGGCGCCTTCGCCGCCCCGCCGCTCTTCGGGCTCGCCCTCGGCGGGTTCTCCCCGGGCATCGCCTGGACGGGGACGGCCCTGGTGCTGGTGGCGGCGGCGATCACGTTCGCCGGGCTCGGGCTCCGATCTGGCGTGAACCATCCCACCTGGGATGGCTGACCTGCGCGCCAGGCGACGGCCGGCCTCCCCCGGCCACGGCGGCCAGGTCGCCAGGTCGAAGAGGGGCCGGGGAGCGCCGAGGGTGGCCCGGCCCGGGGTGGGGACGCCGACCTCGGCCCCGGTCGCCCCGCTCGGTCGCGGCGGTGACCTGCGGTTGGTGGCCGCCACGGGCGGGCCGTGATCGCGATCACGGGCCCCCGGGCGAGCGGCTGGAGAGAGCGCCGGCGGCGATGGGGTGGGCTGAAGGCAAGGTGGCGGCCCGGCGTCGGGTGGGCGGCGACTCGGTCCGGATGACGGGCAGCCGCCTCTCCGGGGGCGGAACCCCGAGCCCATCGCTGCCGGGGGATGGGCTCCACGCCGTCCGCTCGAGGGTGGGCCCGGACGGGATCGGCTCCCAGAGGCAGGTCCGTTCCTGCCGGCGGCTCCGGGTGCGGAGCGGGCCTTTCGGTCCTGAGGTCGGTCGACCTCGACTGGCACTGGAGCGGGCCCAGGCGGCGCTGCTCTCCCGGGAGGGACGCACACCCCCGAGGTCCCGATGGCATCGGCGTAGGGACCGGGGGGCCAGGGCAGAGCAGGAGGCCGGCCGGATGGCGAGGCCATCCCCTGCTCCTCGACCCCGCTGCGCCGTCGGCACCCTCACCGGCTCCGGGACGGCGGTACCAGCTCCGAGAAGCTCGATCAGCCGGCGCCGCTCCCGGGGCGGACCCTTGCCCTCCTCGGCCGCCAGTCCGGACCGGCGGCTGGGGCCGGCACCCGTCCCGGTCGGATTGGAGCACAGCCCACCGCGAGGACCCCCAGGGGCAACCGCCGCCTGCTTTCGGTCAGCCGGTGACCTCGGAGCGGGTCCCGCCGGTGGCGGAGGGCAGGTCGACGTGCTCGCTCAGGGCCTCCAGGGACTGACCCCGCGTCTCGATGGTGGCGACGAGCACGGTCATGGCCATGATCGCGTACATCACCGCCACCATGACCAGGATCCCGGTAGCCCCGGCAGTGTCGAAGATCGCGCCGGCGACCAGCGGCACCACGCTGGCGCCGATCAGGGCGACCACGACGGCAGCGCCGGTGCCGAAGGCCCGGATCCGGGTCGGGTACTGCTCCGGCGTGTAGACCCAGGTGGTGGTGTTGAGGAGGATGAACATGAGCTGGAGCAGCGCACCGAAGAGCACGATCAGGCCCAGCGAGCGCGAGAAGCCGAAGGCGAGGGCGATCAGCACCGCCAGCAGCGAGCCCCAGCCGAGCACGATGCGGCGGTTGACGTAGTAGGCGAAGACCGCCGAGAGGATCGAACCCACCAGGCCGCCGACGTTGATGATCATCGAGTAGAAGAGGCTGCGCACCACGGTGTAACCCTCGCTGGCGAGCACGGTGGGCATGAAGACGGTGATCGCCACCTGGGCCCCGAAGGTCATGAGCGAGATGATCCAGATCGCGATCGTCCGCTTGGCGAAGGGCCGAGCGAAGATGTCGGCCAGGTTGACGTGCTCGCCCGTCCCAGCTGGGCCCGAGATGGGCGGGACGTATTCCTGGACCGTGACCTTGCTCGGGGTGAGCACGCCCGCGGCCAGCATGGAGAGCACCTGGTTCGCCTCCTGGATGCGGCCGTGCGAGATCAGGTAGCGGGGCGACTCGGGGATGTAGCGGCGGTAGTAGAAGATGAGTACGGCCGGGATCACCAGCACTCCGAGCAGCCAGCGCCAGCTGGTCTCCACCCCGCCCAGCAGGCCGCCGAGCGGGCCCAGGATCACGAAGCCGAGCGCGGCCGAGAGGAAGATGCCTGCCCCGCCGGCGGCGACGTTGAGGATGGCGGTGCCGGTGCCCCGGCGTCGGGTCGCGATCAGCTCGCTGAGGATGGTGAGCCCGGTGTTCAGCTCCCCGCCCAGACCCAGGCCGACGATGAAGCGGCCGAGCAGCAGGACCTCGATGTTGGGGGCGAACGCCCCCACCAGCGCGCCCACGGTGTAGAGCGCCAGGTTGTACATGTAGGTGACCTTGCGGCCGATCAGGTCGCCCAGCACCCCGGCGATCAGGGAGCCGACCGCCATCGCGCCGAAGGTGACCGTGGTCAGCAGCCCGACCTCGGTGCCGCTGATGTGCCAGATCGCGATCAGCGAGGGTGCGGCGTAGCCCGAGTTGTACTGCTCGACGGCGTCGAAGAGGGCACCCAGCGCGACCAGGAAGATGATCGTCCACTGGGCGCGGTTCATGGGCAGGCGATCCAGGACCTCGGCCAGGCGGTCGAGGCGACGCTTCAGCTCCGGCGTCGTGTCCTGATCCATCTCCCAACTCCCTCCTTTCTCTTGTGTCCTTCGTGCCGCCCCCTACGAGGGAGGGACCGGTGGGCCGGAGGCCAGCACCTGCCCGGCGCCGGCGGTGCCGTCGAAGCGCTCGCCGTCGACCAGCGGCCGGCCCCGGGAGAACACCATCCGCGGCCACCCTTTGAGCCGCCTCCCCTCGAAGGGGGTGTAGTCGGTCGCCATGTGCAGCCGCGAGGCCGTGACGGTGACCTCCCAGCCGGGGTCGTAGACCGCGAGGTCGGCGTCCGCGCCGGGAGCGATCACCCCCTTGCGCGGGAACAGGCCGTTGAGCTTGGCCGGGTTGGTGGCGGTGAGCGCGGCGAAGCGCGGCACCGACATGAGCCCGGTCATGACGCCCTCCGAGAACAACAGCGGCGCCCGCAGCTCCACCCCCGGGAGACCGTTGGGCGCCCGGGTGAAATCGCCCCGGTGGCGGAATTTCTGGGCCGTGTCGTAGCAGCAGTGGTCGGAGCCCCAGACCTGGACGCCCCCCTGCCGTACCAGCTCCCAGAGGCGGTCGGCGACCGCCCGAGGGCGGATGGGCGGGCTGCAGATGTAGAGGTCGCCGTCCTCGGCGGCGTAGCAGGCGTCGTCCAGGAAGACGTACTGGGGGCAGGTCTCCGCCCAGACGGCGACGCCCTCGAGCCGGGCGCGCGCGATCGCCGTCACCGCCTCGGGCGCGGTCACGTGCACGAAGTAGCCCGGGCAGCCGGTCAGCCGGAGTAGCTCCAGGACGCTGCGGACCATGTCGACCTCGGCCTCGACCGGCCGGCTCAGGGCGTGGTGGCGGGCGTCGGTCCTCCCCTGGGCGGCAAAGCGTGCCCGGAGCGGCTCGACGATGTGGGGGCTCTCGGCGTGGACGAGGACCAGGCCGCCGGCGGCGGCCACCTCGACCAGGCAGGCGTGGATCTCGTCCAGCCCCAGCATGACCAGGTCCCGGTAGATGGTGAACACCTTGACGGTCGTCAGGCCCTCCCGTGCCAGCTGCGGGATCTCCGCCAGGGAGGCACCGTCGCCCTTGACCAGGCAGGCGTGGAAGGCGACGTCGATCACGGCCTCGCGCCGGGCGGCGGCCATCCGCTCCCGCGCCGTGGCCAGCGGCCGCGCGCCGTCGCGCGGCTGGGGGATGGCGAAGTCCACGATCGTGGTCGTGCCGCCCCATGCGGCGGCCCGGGTGCAGGCCTCGAAGTCGTCCCGCGTGGTGAACTCCCCCAGCGTAGTCGCGGCGTGGACGTGGGGATCGACGCCGCCGGGAAGCACGAACCGGCCGTCGAGGTCCAGCGTCTGGGTGCCGCGCGGCAGCGACCCCGGTCGGGCGACGACCGCGATCCTCTCGCCCTCGACGCCGACGTCGGCCCGCAGGCAGGCATCCCCCAGGGCCACCTGTCCGTTGCGAAGGATCAGATCGAACCCCATACGCATCTCCTCCCGACGGCGGGTCGCTCAGGTACCGAACACGGCGGCTTCCAGACCCTGCAGGTGCGCGGTCATGGCCTGGGCCGCCGCCTCGGCGTCCCTGGCCGCGATCGCCTCGACGATGCGGCGATGCTCCTCGACCTGCCCCCGACGCGCCTCCGGCGGTCGCACGGCGTGCTGGTTGAGCAGCACCCACAGGGGGTGGTCGGTCACGCTCACCAGCGACCGGCAGAAGCTGGCCAGGAACGGGTTGCCGCATCGCGCGGCCAGCTCGGTGTGAAAGCCCAGGCCGAGTTGCACGAAGGCACGCAGATCGCCGTCGGGTCCCGCCTCGGCCTCGGCCCGCAGGATGATGGCCCGCAACTCCTCCACCTGGTCCGCAGAGGCGTGGGTCGCGCAGAGGCGGGCGATGGCCGGCTCCAGCGCGATGCGGGCCTCGATCAGCTCCCTCGGCGACCGCTCGCTCTCGGGCGGCAAGGTCAGCATGCCACCCGTTCCCGGCCACTGGCTCCGGATGAAGGCGCCCGCCCCGGGCCGCACGTCGATCAGGCCCGCCAGCTCCAGGGCCAGGATCCCCTCCCGGGCGGTGAGTCGGCTGACGCCCAGGCGCTCCGACAGCTCGCGATCCGAAGGGAGCCGGTCACCCGGGCCGAGCTTGCCGTCACGGACGGCGGAGAGGACCGCCTCGATGACGTCCAGGTGCCGGCGCCGAAGGCCGCGGGCAGATTGGTCAGACCGCATGACGTCAACCCATCAAACCGCCTGAGCGCGCGCATGTCAATCGCCGGCGGTGGTGAGGCCCGTCCCAGGTGGGGCACCTCGGCTGGGGACGGGCGAGGTCTCGACCCTGGCGGTGGCAACCCGAACCGGAGGCCTCGGCCTGGCGGCGTCCAGGGCTCACATCGCCGGCCTCTCGCCGGCGCCGGGGGGCCGGGGCTCGCCGCGTCGGGGCAGCGACCGCCGACCGAGATGCGGGCCACCTGCCCGCTCCGGAGGCCGGTGACGCCGGTCGCCGGAGACCTCCCCGCCGCCCGGCGGTGCCGCCCCGTCTCCGGCCGTCGGAGGAGCGCGCCTTCGGCCCGCCGCGGGTGGGGGCGTTCGGGGGGCCTCCGGCGGCGGCGCCGAGCTGGTCCGACCGGTCAGTCCCGGCCGGCGAGGTCGGGGGAGCGCACCTGGACCAGGGCGGCCTTGTAGGCGGAGCGGGGGATGCTCCCCGGCGGCGTCACCGTGACCGCGACCCGCACCTGCAGCCGCGACCGGACCGCCTCCTCGACCCGCCGGGCCAGCAGCGAATAGCGCTCCGCCGCCACGTCCGGTCGAGCCTCGACCTCGACCGGGATCGGATCGTCGAAGCGGACCTGGGTGGGGTGCTCCTTCCAGATGCGGAGCTGTGGCTCCAGGCCCTCGCCGGCCGCGTCCAGGGCCACGTTCCGGATGGCGGTGGGGAAGACGTTCATCCCCTTGTAGATCAGCATGTCGTCGGTCCGCCCCAGGCAGCGGACCTTGGGCGAGGTGCGGCCACAGCGGCAGGAGGTGCCCGTGACCACCAGGTGGTCGCCGGAGCGGAAGCGCAGCACGGGGGTGGCTTCCCGGTCCAGGGTGGTGTACACGGCCTCGCCGCTCACGCCCTCCCGCCACGGCAGCGGCTCCTGGTCGAGCGGGTCGATCAGCTCCACCAGCACGTGGGCCTGGCCGTTGAAGTGCATGCCCGAGGCGTCGTCGCACTCCGCCCACATCGAGGCGAGCACGTCCCCCAGCCCCATGGTGTCGCGGACGTGGTCGGTGCCCCAGCCGGCGGCCACCCGGGATCTGATCTCCTCCTCGCCCAGCCCCGGCTCACCTCCTCCCAGCACCTTGCGAACCCCGAGCTGCCGGGCGGGACGGCCGCTCAGGCGCTCGCCGTGCTCGCTCAGGTAGCTCACGAACGAGGTGGTGGCCAGGACCGCGCTCGCCTGCAAGCTCGCCATCGACGCCAGCATCCGCTCCGGGGGGAGGCCGCCCAGCCATGCCACCGCGGCCCCGATGCGCTCGAAGCCGAGCGCGTAGGCGGTGCCGCCCGCCACCATGGGCAGCGAGACCAGGTGCGCCACCACGTCGTCCGGCCTGATGCCGGCGGTGAAGAAGGCGTTGGCCACCCCGTCCGCCCACGCCTCCACGTCGGCC
>DASRBU010000137.1:0-45159 GCA_035653475.1 Candidatus Dormiibacterota bacterium
ACCTTCGACCTTCTGGGCATGGCCCCACAGTCCGGTGCCTAGGTCGGCTCCTGGTGGACCCCTCGGTCGGCGCCCCAAGGTGGGGCCAAATCAGACCAGCACTACCGCCCGAGGTGGGGCCAAATCAGAGCAGCACACCCAAGGGATCGTCGGGCGAGCATCACCCCCTCGCTCTGCTGGACTTCGTACCAGGCGAACCCCTCGACCTTTCGTCGCCGACGGCGCCAGCCAGGGTGGGACAGCTCCTAGCCGCCCTGCACGTGGCCGTGGACGCTGCCCGGGAGCCCTTGCCCGTCAAGCGGAAGCCAATGGCTCATCTGGCCTATCTGGAAGCCGCGCCCACCACGGAGCAGGAGCCTTGGTTGTCTGATGCCATCAGCCGTGTTTCAGGTGAACATGCCCGGGCAGCCGTGTCATCAGCAACGATGGCGCGCCGCCGGTCGAAGTCCCAGCGACATCAGTAGCCACGATCGTCGGAACCGGTAGGCCGCTTCCCGCCACCACACCAAGGTTCGCGATCTCCTTCTCCAAGCTCTCCTCCTCGCCAAACCCCGCCGGGTACTGCCGCAGTACGACGAACCCACGCACCCCACGTCGCTCGACGGTCAGCCGATGTACGGCGGAGCAGACGCCACCGGTCAATCGGCGATAGCCAACAACGCGACTGCCGCGACCCATCGACCCCGCAACCCAGGCAAAGGTCTCCGCGGAAGGCCGACGCTGCTGGAAGCCGTTGTCCCTCCAGTCGCCATCAGTCATGAGCGCAGCCTATTCATCAGGACCTGCGCCGAAGCGGGCCGTTCCGAACCGCCAGAGGGTGTGCCCCTCCTGGGTGGCCGAGGGCTAGCCAGCATGGGTTGCCGCGAGGGCTACGGACCTTGACCGCCCGAACGCGTCTATCTCGCCCGCCTGACCCGACAACGGGCCCAATCTGAATGGCGGGGGATGAGCGCTCCCGACGCCCCTCACCGCCGGCGATGAGGACGCCTCGTGAGCATCAGCAGGCCGGCGCTGGGCGCCGTCCCTGAGCCACACCAGTAGGGTTCCGGAAATGGCGAATACGGCTAAGGGAACATTCGAGATCGAGATGACCCCCGGGCCGGCAGAAGTCGCAGGAGCTGTGAGCCGCATCGAGTTCACCAAGACCTTCCACGGCGACCTTGAAGCTGCCGGAGCCGGTGTGATGCTCTCAAGTGGTAACCCACAGGCCGGCACAGCTGGGTATGTCGCGATCGAGACGGTCGATGGCCACCTTGGCGGGCGACAGGGAACTTTCGCGCTCCAGCAATTCGGAACGATGCACAATGGCGAGCAGACACTGCATTACGAAGTGGTGCCCGGATCAGGGCACGGTGGGCTCGAAGGCATCACGGGGTTCCTCAAGCTCACGATCGACCCAGACGGTACTCACAGGTACGAGCTCGCGTATGACATCGCGCCGCGCAATGGCACGGCCTAGACGCGCTCACCCCCCGGGGACGGTCACAGGCGGACGGGTTCCCAGAGCATGCGCCGATCCTCCTCGGACGACCACGTGGTTGAAAATGAGCTAGTCGTCCCCCTATCCGGTGCATCTTCATATGGCGACGTGTCGCCCGCCCCACCACTCTGCGCGCGTACTATCAGCCTATGACCGTCGCCGTGAGCGTGCAGATTGTTCACCCCCGCACCTTGGCTGCGGTCCGCCGTCAGGTTGCGGCGGGCGAGGTCGGCTCAGCGTGGGGCCCTGCCGTGAGCCAGGTGTGGGATTTCATCCGGAGCCAGCCGGGGTTGTGGTCTGGCGGCCACAACATCTTCGTATACCACAACTCGAAGGAGCCGGGGGCGGCCGTCGTGTGCGACTTCGGCGTCGAGGTGACCCGGACCTTCGACGCTTTCGGCGAGGTGCGCCCGGCGGAGACTCCTGGGGGCGAAGCCGCGGTTGCCGTACACCGGGGCCCTTACGATCGGATGCACGAGACCTACCGGGCCCTCGAGGAGTGGATCGCGGAGGAGGGGCGGGAGGCGACCGGGCAGGTTTGGGAGATCTACGGGGATCCGACCGCTGATCCCGCCAACGCCGAGACGACCCTCGTGAGCCTCCTCAAGTAGGGGGTCCAGCTCCGAAAGGCGGGCGAGGCTCTCACCACCATGATCCGCGAGCTCGCCCGGCCGAGCTGGTGCTTCACCAGGACCAACCAAGTGACCGACAGCCGGGGAATAGGCGGGCTCCTGGCGTGCGAGCTGGCGAGGGCCGGGACAGCGGTAGCCGCTGGGGCGGCATGCCGTGTACCAGGCGTCCTGCCAAAGCACGACCCTAGCCGGGATGCCAGAATGCGCCATGCCCAAGAGCCGCGAGATTCACCTGGTCGCCCGCCCCGACGGCCTGCCCACACCGGAGGGCTTCCAAGTCGTCCACGTCGACGTCCGGGACCCCGGGCCCGGGGAGGTGCTGGTCCAGAACCTGTACATGTCCGTCGACCCGGCCATGCGTCCTCGGCTGACAGCCGGCTACGAGCTCGACCAGGTGATGACAGGCGCGGCCATTGGGCGAGTGATCGCGTCAAATGCGTCGGGCCTTGCCGAGGGGGACCTCGTTCTCAGCTCCTATGGGTTCCGTGAGATCTTCGTCTCCCCGGAAGCTGGCCTGCGGAGGCTGGATCCCGTCCCGGGCCACCCGGTCACCGTGCACCTGCACGTGATGGGGGGAGCGGGCTTCACGGCCTATGGCGGCATCCTTCATGTTGCGCGCTTACGCCCGGAAGACCGGGTCTTCGTATCAACGGCTGCAGGCGCGGTCGGCTCGCTGGCCGCCCAGATCGCCAAGATCCGGGGGTGCTGGGTGGTGGGCTCCACCGGCAGCGCTGAGAAGGCCGAGTGGCTGCGAGATGAGTTGGGCCTGGACGTGGCGATCAACTACCGAGACACCCCCATCAACCACGCCCTGCGCGAGGCCGCCACCGCCGGGATCGACGTCTACTTCGACAACGTGGGTGGCGATCACCTCGATGCCGCTCTGGCCCGGATGAACACCCTCGGCCGAGTGGCCGTTTGCGGGATGATTTCGGGCTACAACGAGCGAGGCGCCCGCACCACGGTGCACAATCTTGCCAACATCATCTACGGCCGGATCGAGATCCGAGGGTTCACGGCCGCCGACTTCGCCCACAAGCGCGCCGAATTCGTCGCTGACATGTCCCAGTGGCTGGCGGCCGGGCAGATCAAATACCGCGAAACGATCCTGGAGGGAATCGAGGCGGCGCCCCGCGCCCTGATTGGTCTCTTCGAAGGCCTGAACACCGGCAAGATGCTGGTCAAGCTCGCCGACTGAGCCGATCTGTCGGCTCACTTGATGAATCTGTCGGCTCACTTGATGAATCAGTCCGGGGGGGACGCGTCATTCCTTTCAAGGCGAGGAGAAATGGCTGACATCGCCGGGCGTGGCGGAGTCCTCGTCGACATGGGCGTCCGGATTCTGCGCGCATGCCAACACGCTCAAGCCGAGCTGCTCAAGTTGTCGACGCGGTCGGCGCTGATCGTGGCGACCGAGAGCGGACATGGCGTGCCTATCAGCCAGCCGTCACTAATCTCCGAGGCAGCCCTGAGGATGGTTGACCAGACGGCCGGGCCGCCGACGTGAACCGCGAGCGGCATCGTGGAGGCCAGCTCTCGCTCGATTCGACACCTGTCACCGGAGGAAGTCGATGCCGTCGGCATGGCTCTTGGGCTGGCGCGCCTGCACCAGGGCAATGGGTTCTATCTGGTGGCCTGGGAGGGCGACGAACCAGCCGGACACCTCCACTTGGCACTGACGAGTCCTCCAGAACTGCAGGACGTCTTTGTTCGGCCCGAGTTCCGGCGACGCGGTATCGGTCGTGCCCTCACCGAAGTCGCAGAGCGAGAAGCGACGAACCGGGGCTTCGATCGAATGAGGCTGACCGTGGGGATAGACAACCTCCAGGCCCAGGCCCTCTACCTGTCGTGCGGATATCTCGATACGGGGGCGCCTCCGAGGCGCGTTCAGGGAACGATCCAGGTCCGGACGGGGCCGATCGAGGTTGATGACACACTCCTCATCTGGGAGAAGGCCCTGTCATAATCGGTTCCCCCGAGGGTGCGCAGGCGCGACGCCCGAGCGAGTGGAGCGCGGCTTTCCCGATCAGCTCTGCAGTGATTCGGATTGGCTTGACCAGTCGCCCGACTGAGCTCGGCGCAGAGCCTCTGCCCTATCATCAACCGCGGTGCGGATGCTGAAGGGGCTGGAATGGCCGTAGCGAGGATCGGGCTGCTGTGGCGTGGCGAGCCAGGAGCACCGATGCCTCCTCGGGCCGAAGCGATGCTGGGACCGCTCTGCTCGGCTTTCGCCGAGCTCGACGTGGACGTGTAGCAGGTCGTCTACGCCGATGACGCCATCGCCGAGGTCCGAGGCGAGCTTCTGAGCCTGGACGGGGTGCTGGTCTGGGTCAACCCCATCCAGAACGGCGCCACCCGGGTTCATCTCGATGCTCTCCTGCGCGACATCGTCGATGCCGGGGTGTCGGTCTCTGCCCATCCCGACGTCATCGACCGGATGGGGACCAAGGAGGTGCTCTTCGACACCCGGTCGCTGGGATGGGGCAGCGACACGGCCATCTACCGCTCCCCTGAGGATCTTGCTCAGGAGTTCCCGGGCCGTCTCGCCTTGCACCGCCGCCTGGTGGTCAAGCAGGCCCGGGGTACTTCGGGCAACGGGGTCTGGAGGGTGGAGCTCGCCGAGGGTGCACCCGGTGCACCCGGTCCGGAGACCCGCGTCCTCGTCCAGCGCTCCGAGCCCCGAGGGGTGACTCCCCTGGAGGAGGCCACCCTGCGGGGCTTCTTGGAGGAATGCCGGGCCTACTTTGCATGGTCTGGGTCCATGATCGATCAGCCCTACATCGACCGGTTGGCTGAGGGCATGGTGAGGGTCTATCTCGTCCACGATCGGGTCATCGGCTTCTGCCACCAGTGGCCCAAGGGCCTGCTCACCCCCGTCGCGGGAGAGGAGGCCCCCGCGCCAGTGGTCATGCCGAAGATGGAAGATCCCGACGCCGCCGCCTATGCCTTCCTGCGGGCCAAGGTCGAGTCTGACTGGGTACCGGCGATGAAGAAGCTGTTGGGGATCGCCACCCACGAGCTTCCTGTCGTCTGGGACGCGGACTTCCTGTATGGGCCCAAGACCGGGTCCGGGGAGGACACATATGTTCTCTGCGAGATCAATGTGCAGGCGGTCTGGCCCTACCCGACCCAGGGGTCCGCGCGCCTTGCCCAAGCCGCCCTGGACATGGTGTCTGCGTCTCGGGTGACGCAGGTGTGAGGGCTGGGTTCGTTCACACCCCGGCGTGATCCGCAGGGACGCAGCCCCGGCGGCCCAAGGGTCGAATCGACGGCCGACGAGCCCGATCTGAGGGCGTGAGGGACCCGGGAACCGGAGCGCGCTAGCGTTCGCAAATGGCCGAGCCGCGGCAAGTGCTCGATCTACTCAACCGGGCAGCAGTCAGCGAGCTCGCTCGGTTGGTGGCGCCGAGGCTGGAGGGCTGGGACGCTGACTCCTGGATTCGCGACCATTGGGTTGCCGGACTCGAATCGCTTCTTGGCCGGCAACCCCGAGTCGTCAGCGAGATCCCCGTGTCGTCCACGCTTACGCGGTTCCACCTCGAGGGTGAGCAAGGCACCGCCGTGGCCACGATCATCCTGGACCACGAAGGTCGATGGTTCGGGGCGTCACTCAAACGCCGCTTCGCTGAGGGCATCGCCAACATCGTCCTTCAGTGTCCGTGGAACGAAGACCAGGCGGCAATGTCCGCGTTGTACGACGATCTTCTCCACCTCGATCCATGGGATGTTCCGCGCCTCGTGTTCGACGAAGGCGCCCCGGATGATCCCCGACCGCGCTGGCCCGATCCAGCCTATCCGCAGCAGATGCACCTTGACATCCGGGTCGGCGACCTTGACGCCGCCGAGGCTCGTGTCCTGGCACTCGGCGCGACCCGCCTCGCTGTGCTCGAAGACCACCGCGTATATGCGGACATCGTCGGTCACCCGTTCTGCTTATATCGCGCTGACGTGCCGACTCCGCTGCTATGGCGCCTCGTCATCGACGCTCGCGACCCCGATGCCCTTCAGAGGTTCTACCAGCTCCTCCTCGGGAGCGACACGACACCCGCGCTCGCCTTCCAGCATTCGGACGCCGAGCCGCCACGCTGGCCCGACCCGGCGCACCCCGCTCAGGTCCACGTCGATCTGATGTTCGACGACCCGGAACCGATCGCCGAGCGTGTCGTCCAGCTCGGCGGCTCGATCCTTCGCCGCCGCGACGGGTTCCCTGTGTACGCCGATCCCGCCGGCCACCCGTTCTGCATCGGGCGGCCCGGCGAGTAGGCGCCGTGCCCGCGGTTTGGTGAGACTCCTCCCGCCCTCTCGCCGAAGCGGGGCGCAGCAGCAGGCCGTCAGAAGGAAGTGCACTTAGAGCTGGAAGGCAGCATCAGTCAAAGTCATCGAACACCAGCATTTTGTTGCCGCGCCGCCGCCAGAGGGTGCCATGAAACGGCAGCTGCCCTGGAGCCGGCCGTGGTATCCCCTCATGGGAGCCGTCATAGAACCTCGGCTCGATCTCCTGACTCCAGACGCGCTCCCTGTCCTCGTCTGAGATCCATCGCAGTGACCTCCGCTCGGCGTGAACACCGATGCGCACCGCTCGATCCGCCAGAAGGCGTACCACGGCGTCACGACTCAGTTCACCGCGGACTCGGTGCCACAGATTGCCCGAATCATCGGTGAGCAGGTCCTCGGAGATTCGATTGTGACTGCGAATCGATCGCGGCATTCGCCCATGATGACGCCGGCTCGGCTCCCGCCGCTCCGGTTCGGCCTCCCATCCGGTGTGGGTCGGCCCTTGCCCCGCCGGAGTCGTAGAGCGGGGAGCGGTCCTATGCCGGGCCGTCTCGACTGGCCGGATCGTGTCGACCGGCGGAACGTCGGGCGCACCCCCTTCCCCCACGCCATCTCCAGCCGGGCAGACGAGTTCGTCTTGACAAGAAGGCCATGGGGCGCGACAACGAGAACGACCGGCGGCTTTGGGAGGGGTGCGTGAGCAAGATGACTATGCCCGATCCCAGGCCTTTTGAACGGCTGGACGTCCACAACGCCCAGGTGGACCAGCTGGAGATTCCAGTGAATTCGGCCACCTGTTCCGGCTGATTCCGGCCACCTGTTCCGGCTGAAAGCGGCCACCTCTGGTCGCAGTGGCGGCAGCGCCGGGATCAACGCGTCAGCAGCGGTGGATGGACATCACCTCCTGGGTTCGGAAGGGTATGCCGGCGAGGCTGTGCGCACCGGCAATTCGGTTGGGATCGTCAGGTCTGGCGGACATCGCCGTTCCCGTCCTCGTCGATCGGAGCCGGTTGGCGCCGACGCTGCGAGGGGCCCCTCATGACGATGCGGTGGGAGCCGGCGCAGAGCCGGTCCAGGATTGCCTCGGCCAGAGTGGGATCGGCCATGGCCGCGTGCCACTTGTCCACCGGCAGCTGGGAGGCGACGACGGTGGAGCGCCGTGCGGCTCGGTCTTCGATCACCTCCAGCAGGTCCCGACACTCCTCGACCGTGGCCGGGCTCAAAAGGAAGTCGTCCAACACCAGCAGCGACACCCGGGCCATCTGGGCCAGGATCCGCACGTAGCGCCCGTCGGCCCGGCCCCGGGCCAACTCCTCCAGGAGCCGGGGAGCGCGGACGTAGGCGGCGGTGTGACCCTGGCGCATGGCGGCGTTGGCCAGGGCGCAGGCGATGTAGCTCTTGCCGCATCCCGTCGCCCCGGTGATCAAGCAGTTGTGGGCCCGGGTGACCCAGCCGGCTCCGGCCAGGGAGGTGATCGTCGCCCGGTCGAGTCCGCGGGGGGTGCGAAAGTCGATGTCTTCCACCGCTGCCGGGTAGCGCAGCTTGGCTGCCTTGAGGCGGTTGGCCAGCCGGCGGGAGTCCCGGGCATCGGCCTCCCGATCGGCCAGCAGGCCCAGGCGGTCCTCGAAGGCCAGCTCGTTCCAGGGGCCGGGCGTCTCGAGCTGCTCGGCCAACCCGGCGGCCATGGCCCCGAGGCCCAGGTTCTCCAGCTTGGACACGGTGAGATTCACGAGCATCCCTCCGCCTCCTCGGCGTAGTACTCAGCACCGCGCAGGTTGTCGTGTTCCGGTGGTGGTGGGGCGACGGCCGGTTCGGGCAGGGGCAGGCGGTCGAGGTTCTCGGCCAGGATGGACTTGACCGAGGAATAGGAGATGGCCCCGACGGCCAGGGCCCGGGCCGAGGCCGCTCCCACCCGATCGTTGCCATAGCGCCGGGCCAGGCTCATGATCCCCAGACACGCCCGATAGGCATGTTCGGGATGGGGGCGGGACTCGAGGATCCGCTCGACCAGCTCGGCCGTGGTCGCCGAAACCGTGCCGGCCCAGGACACCAGCCGCTCGGGGTTCCACTCCAGATGAGCCCGATGCGAGGGCGGCATGTGGGCCGGGTCGGTGATGTAGCGCCGCCGGCCCCGCTCCCGGGGATGAGAGGCGATGCGCACCCCGCCCTTTAGCACCTCGACTGTCTCCGCCGTGATGCGGCACTCCACCTTCTGACGCACGTAGCGATAGGGGACCGAGTAGAAGTGACCGTCGCCGGCGTCCACGTGGTAGTCGATGTGGACCGTGGCCTTGCGCCAGGTGGCCAGCTCGAAGCGGGCGGCGGGAAGGGGACGCAGGTAGCCCGCCTCCAGTTCAGTGAAGAGATCGTCCCGGCTGGTGGGCTCGCCCCGGAACTCCTTGGCGTTGAGCTCGGCCAGCTTGGCGGCGATGGCCTCGTTGAGCTCGGCCAGGGAGTGGAAGCTTCGGTTGCGCAGCGGGGCCAGCACCCAGCGCTCCACGGCCAGGACCCCGGCCTCGGCGGCGGCCTTATCCCGGGGCTTGCGTGGTCGCGCCGGCAGCACCACGGTGTCGTAATGGGCGGCCAACTCGGCATAGGCGGGGTTGATCTCGGGGTCATACCAGCACGCCTTGGTCACCCCGGAGCGGAGGTTGTCCGGCACGGTGACGGCCGCCACCCCGCCGTAGTGGTCCCAGGCCGCCACATGGGCTGACAGCCACGAGTCCAGGTCCTGGCCCCGGGTGGCCCGGGCGAAGACCTTGCCCGAGGCGCCGAGCACGGCCACAAAGATCTCGGCGGCATGAACCTCACCGGTGTCCGGATCGACCCAGCTCATCCTGTCTCCGGCGAAGTCGACGAACATCCTGTCCCCACCGGCATAGGACAGGCGCATCACTATGTCCTGGGCCCCGAGCCAGGTCCGGTAGTGGTGGCAGAACTGGCTGTATCGCCAGCCGTCGGGGTGGTCCGCCTTCCACTCGATCCACAACAGGCGCAGGGTCACGTGATGGCGGGGGTTCTTCAACTCCTTATGGATTGACCGCCAGTCTGGGACGGGCCGGACCTCGACTTGAACTGCGGCGGGGAACAGGGCCGCCTCCAGGGCCTCGGCGTCCATGTCCTCGGGCAGGGGCCAGGACAATCCGGCCTCGGCGGCCCGACGCAGGTACTCGGTCACCGTGGATCGGGCGATGTCCACGCTGGTGGCGATGTCTCGGTTGGAACGGCCCTGCGCGGCCAGGCGCAGGACCTCGGTGATCTTCCTCATGGGTAGCTTCCTCCTCGGCACTCGGCCTCCTCGCTGACAGCCGTCGGAAGCCGTCGAGTGAAGGGGGCCGGGTGCCCCATTTGGTGGATGGTGGAGGCGCTAGCTCCCTGCGACAGGGGTGGCCGGAATCGGCCGGAACGGGTGGCCGGTTTCCTCCGGAATGGGTGGCCGGTTTCCGCCGGAATCAGTGGCCGATTTCAGCCGGACTCTCCAGTCAGCGGAGCACCAGCCCAGTCACCCTGGACCCGCTCCACGACGAAGCCTGCGCGAGTCAGCGACGCGGTGAACTCGTGTTCCGTGCGGTATCGCCAGACGCTCGGTGACCAGAGCCTCTCCCTGCCATCCGCCAAGTCCGTCCCACGTCCGGCGCCGGCAGCACCGACACGAACCCCCTCACCGACCGGTTCGACGACCATGCCATCCCATGTACCTCGGCGCTCCCATGGCAGGGCCGTGGGGTTCCAGCTACCGAAGGCGAGGCGGCCGCCGGGCCGAAGACAAGTATGCAAGGCCCTGATCGAGTTGTCCCATGCCTCGTCGGTGTTGTGAGCCGACGGAATATTGCCGAGCATCACGGCCAAGTCCACGTCGGCAGTGGTCAGGGCGCTTGCGTCGCCCCAGATCCACTCGACAGCGTCGGCCCCATCACGTTCACGCGCCAGATCCAGCATTGCCTTAGCCGGATCGATGGCGATTATGCGGCGGCTTCCCTTGGCAAGGGCAACCGCCAGTTGGCCGGTTCCGCAGCCGAAGTCCACGATGGTGCGGGCGTCGAGGTCCGTCGCGAGGGCCACCATGAAGTCGATGTCGTCGCGCTCCTCCTCGCCGAAGTGGTAGGCACGAGCGAGGGTGGGGTCGAGGTAGTCGAGATCGGCCGGCAGCTTCCAATGATCGAAGGCGATGGTCAGGACCACCTCATCATCCGCCCGATCCAATTTCACGTCGCGCACCGCATCGCCCACCTGGATGGTCGCCAGGTACTCCGAGGCGCGGGCGAGCAAGGCCGACATTTCGCTCGGGGATCCTCGTATACACCATCGGCTGTCTATGTCCAAGACGCGCATCGTGGCCGTCTCTCCCAGGGTGCGCAATCGATTTGTCTTACGCATGCTCTTGGCCGAGCTGGACGGTACTGAGGCCGCATGTCCCTGAAACGAGTCGAGCTCGGCAGCCTAAGCCGCGGGCGCAAGGACGAATCGGGCGCTCCATTGCGACGCCATCTCGGAGACGCGATCGCGCGCCTCAGCCAGGTCGGGGTCGGTCTCGTCACCTCCTTCCGAACCCCGAGCGCCTTTGCCCTGCCCTCGTTACCGGCCGAGCGGTGATCGTGCAATGCGGCCCGCACCCTTCACGGGAAGGCACCCCCCTCCATCCCCCGATCGAGGATGGTGGCCACGGTCTCGAGGGGCGTCTGGTCGGACGTGTCCAGCCATAGACCTAGGGCGGGGGTCTCACGGCGGAAGGCGGCATCCCACTCCACGACCACCGAGGCCTCCCCTGGCGGATATGCATTCTTAGACCTCTGTTGCTCGCGGGCCAGGATGACCTCGGGGCGCGGAGCTAGGACCACTACTATCCGCGGTCGGGACCGGATAGCCGACACGTAGTCGACCAGCACCGGGCCGACGATTACGTCCTGGACGACCACTGCGAACCCGGCATCGTGATAGGCGTCCGCCGTGGCGGCCCCCAGTTGGCACCTGAGCCGGTATTGCCTCCAGGCCTCCTCGGACGGGGCGGCCGACATCGGTACCCCGCCGCTGACGATCATCCGACGGTAGACGTCGCCTTTTACATGAACCCCGCGTTCGAAATGCCTCGCCAGCAGATCCCCGACGGTGGACTTGCCGGAGGCCGAGAGTCCAGTGATGAGCACCGCGGGGCGCACGTCTAGCAGAGACACGACCCCACCATAGAGACCGCTGGCGATGAGGTCGGCGTCGCGGTGGCTTGAGGGTCATTCCATGGGGGCCGTCGGCATCGACGACAGCATCTCCCCGAAGATAATTCGAACCCCTGGGCCCGAGTATCCCCTACGAAGTATCGCCTCACCCGGCCGAGGGCGCGCCCAAGAAGTCGCTGCACTGGGATCGCCGATCACCCAGTTGACAGCGTGGCGGGTTGTCGAGGGCGACCCGTTGGCGCGTGATGACCACTTGCTCCAGCCCCTTGGCGTATATGCCTGGCGGACGCACTCCTGGGAGCCCCGGACTTGCCTTGGTGGGCACGGGCCTCGTTCCGCTGAACCGCCACGTCCAGGTCGGGCACCAGGACGGCCACCGTGGGCTGCAAGGAGTGAGCGTCGATGTTCAGGCAAATCCGACACATCTCTGATACATCGACTCACAGGACAGGGCCACGCCGCTGACCAAGGGCCCAGGTCGGAGGGGTCGGGGAGGGGGCTGCCGACAGCACAGGGTCGGGGAGGGGGGATTCGAACCCCCGACCGCCTGCCCCCAAAGCAGGTGCGCTACCACTGCGCTACTCCCCGGTGCAGCTCAGATTATGGCCGAGGTCAGCGCAGGGACGCGAAGACGTTCAGCGCCTCGACGGTCCGCCCGGTCATCTCGTCCCCACCGGTGTGCCCGGTGTCGACCACGATCAGTTCGGAGCCGGGCCAGGCGGAGGCCAGCTCCCAGGCGGTGTCGAGCGGGCTGCCGAGGTCCGAGCGCCCGTGGATGAGGGCGGCCGGGATGCCGGCCAGCCGATGCGCCTGCCGGAGCAGCTGGTCCTCCTCCAGCCAGGCCCGGTGGTGGAAGTAGTGGGTCACGATCCTGGCGAAGGTGATCCGGAACGCCGGGTCCTGGTAGCGGGGATGGGGCTTGCCATCCGGCAGCGGTGACACGGCGTCCTCCCAGGCGCACCAGTCGAGGGCGGCCCGGTGGCGGCGATCGAGATCGGGCTGCTCGTTGAGCAGGTGGTGGTAGGCGGCGACCAGATCCCCGCCCCGGCGCTCGGCGGGGACGCCCTGGCGGAAGCTCTGCCACGCCTCCGGGAAGAACCGGCCCACCGAGTGGTACAGCCAGTGCACCTCGGCGGGCCTGGTCATGGCCACCGACGAGAGCACCATCGCCACCACGTGCTCGGGATGGCGCTCGGCGTAGGCGAGGCCGAGGGTGACGCCCCAAGAGTGCCCGCGGATGACCCAGCGGTCGATAGCCAGGTGGCGGCGGAGGGCCTCCAGGTCTTCCAGCAGGTGCTCGGTGGTGTTGGTGCCCAGGTCGGTGGCCGCGCCGACCCTCGGGATGCTTCGGCCGCACCCGCGCTGGTCGAAGCCGATGACCCGGTAGCGGGCTGGATCGAACAGCCGGCGGGCGCCGCTGGAGCTCCCCGATCCGGGTCCACCGTGCAGCACGACGGCCGGCATGCCGTCAGGGTTCCCGCTGGACTCCCAGTAGAGGTGGTGCCCGTCGCCGACATCGAGCATCCCCCCGTCGTGGGGCTCGATGGCGGGGAACAGGCCGGGCACCCGCCTCACTGTGCCAGCCCGACGGCCCCAGATGGGGCCCGGTAGCCTCCCGGCTCATGTCGGGGGAGGGCTGGCGGCCCGAGGTGGAGGAGCTCAAGCGGCGGGAGGAGCTGGCCCGGCGGATGGGCGGCCCCGACAAGATCGAGCGTCAGCACGCCGGGGGGAAGCTGACCGTGCGGGAACGCATCGACGCCCTCCTCGACCCCGGCAGCTTCCATGAGATCGGGGCCCTGGCCGGGCGGGCGACCTATGAGGGGACCACCCTGGCCGACTTCATGCCGGCCAACTTCGTGATGGGCCGGGGCCGGATCGAGGGGCGCCCGGTGGTGGTCGGCGGCGACGACTTCACCGTGCGGGGCGG
Organism: Candidatus Dormiibacterota bacterium; assembly: GCA_035653475.1. Lineage (GTDB taxonomy): Bacteria > Chloroflexota > Dormibacteria > Dormibacterales > Dormibacteraceae > CADDZO01. The sequence goes on from DASRBU010000137.1 coordinate 13,486, forward strand.
GGCGGCCGACGCGTCGATCTTCCAGAAGCAGGTGATGGCCGAACAGATGGCCAACCAGCTGCGGATCCCGATCGTGCGGCTCATCGACGGCACCGGCGGGGGCGGTTCCGTGCGCTCGCTCGACACCATGGGCCGCACCTACGTGCCGGCCAACCCCGGGTGGAACTGGGTGGTGGACAACCTGGCCACCGTTCCGGTCGTGTCGCTGGCCCTGGGCTCGGTGGCGGGACTGGGCGCGGCCCGGGTGGTGTCGAGCCATTACTCGGTGATGGTCAAGGGGACGGCCCAGGTCTTCGTCGCCGGCCCTCCGGTGGTGGCCCGTCTGGGGGAAGAGGTCGACAAGGAGGGACTCGGCGGCAGCCACATCCACGCCCGCAACGGGGCGGTCGACGACGAGGTGGACACCGAGAAGGAAGCCTTCGACCGGGCCCGGCGCTTCCTCTCCTACCTGCCGCCTTCGGTCGACCAGGTGGCGGAGCGGGCGAACCCGTCCGACTCGCCCGAGCGCCGCGAGGAGTGGCTGGTCGAGGCCATCCCCCGCAACCGGCGCCAGGCCTACAAGGTCCGACCGGTCATCGAGGCGCTCTTCGATGCCGGCTCCTTCCTCGAGATCGGCCGGCTGTGGGGACGCTCGGCTGTCACCGGCCTGGCCCGCCTCGACGGCTGGCCGGTCGGGGTGCTGGCCAGCGACCCCTACCAGTACGGGGGCGGCTGGACCGCTTCGGCGTCGGAGAAGGTCACCCGCTTCGTCGATCTCGCCGACACCTTCCACCTGCCGGTGGTGCACCTGGTGGACCAGCCCGGCTTCCTGATCGGCACCCAGGCGGAGAAGGCCGCCACCATCCGCTACGGGGCCCGCGCCCTCGCCGCCGTGTACCAGGCCCAGGTCCCCTGGTGCTCTGTCATCCTGCGACGGGTGTTCGGGGTGGCCGGTGCCGCCCACCAGAACGCCAGCCGTCTGTCCTACCGCTACGCCTGGCCGTCGGGGGACTGGGGTTCGTTGCCGCTCGAGGGTGGCATCGAGGCCGCCTTCCGGGCCGACCTCGAGGCGGCCGAGGATCCGGAGGCCCTGCGGGCCGACATCGAGGCCCGCATGAACCTGGTCCGCTCGCCGTTCCGCACCGCCGAGGCGTTCGTGATCGAACAGATAATCGATCCCCGCGACACCCGGCCGCTGCTGTGCGAGTTCGCCAACCTGGTGGCCCCCCTGCGTCGAAGCGGCCGGACGGCCCGAGCCCTGCGCCCCTGAGCGAGGGCGCTCAGGCCCGGGTCCACAGGGAACTGGACGTGTAGCGGCGCAGGCCCAGCGAGAACACGGTGGCGGCGCCGGTGGCGAAGAGCGCCGCCACGCCGGCCAGGGTCGCCACTCCGGACAGGTCGAGATGGTCGACCAGTCGGGCCGGCACGGCCGCCACGAAGGCGGCGGGGATGGCGGTGTAGAGGAGAACCTTGGTGGCGCCCGAGAAGATGTCGACCGGGTAGGAGGCCAGCAGGATGATGGCCTGGAAACCGAGGTCGCCGGCCTCGCCCCGGCGGGTGAAGAAGGTGATGGAGCCGACCAGGACCAGGAAGCTGGCCAGGACCACCGCCCCGGCGGCCGAACCAAGGAGGTACACCAGCGCCCGGCCGGGGGTGGGGTGGCAGGCGATGACGAACAGTCCCAGGCCGAATAGGCCGTCGCCGAAGTTGACCGCCTCCACCCTGCGGACAAGCAGGTAGGCCAGCGGTCGGACGGGCAGGGCCAGGGCGGCGTCGATGCCGCCGTCGGTGGCGAGCTGGCCAATCCGCCTGGCGTTGGAGAGCAGCCCGAGCACCACCCCTCCGCCGGTGGTGAGAATGGCCAGGAGCAGCAGCACCCGGGACCGGTCCCATCCTCTGACCACCCCGACCTTGGCGAAGAACAGCGACCAGAAGATCACCCAGACGACGTCGTTTAGGGCCATCGCCGCCAGCTGGGTCCAAAAGGCACGTCGGTTGGCGCGTGCCTCGAGCACGGCCGCCCGGAAGGTCGCCAGGACCGCCGTCATCCGCCCACCACCTGAAGCCGGCGCTCGCCGGCGCTGAACACGGCCACAGCGGCGGTGACGAGGACGAGGAACCAGAAGCCCTGCAGTGCCAGCAGCTGCGCCTCGACGTGCCCGGAGGCCAGGCGGGCGGGGGCGTAGGCCATGGCGACGAAGGGGAGCCAGGCGGCCAGGGTGTGCAGCCAGCCGGGCAGCAGCTGGAGAGGCAGGAGCATTGCCCCGAGCAGGAACACGAGCTTCTGGTAGAGGAACCAGGTCGAGCGGGCATCCCGGATCCAGAAGGCCGCCCCGGCGAAGGCGTGCTGGGCGACCAGGTTGCAGGCCACCGCCAGCACGAGGGACGGCAGGGCGAGCAGCAGACCGGCGGCAGCGGGGACCGGCCCGCCGGTGAGCACGGCCAGCGCTACGCCGATGGCCGTGCACCCGGCCAGGCGCGGCAGACTCCGGCCCAGCTCGGTGGCCACCCGCACCCCGAGGACCGATGCCGGTCTGAGCAGATCGACCGCCACCGCTCCGCTGGCGATGTCGTCACCGGTGAGCTCGATCTGTCGGGGGTTGAGGGCGGTGACGGCCGCCTCGGAGAAATAGAGGTACCAGGTCAGCTGAGCCCCGCTGTAGCCACCGATGCTCCCCCCGTGGGCGTTGGCGGCGGTGCGCCACAGGGTGGAGATGACGGTGGCGACCACGGCGTAGAAGCCGAAGGCCACCGTCAAGGCGGCGCGGTCGCGGCTCATCCTGCGGGCCGCCGAGGCCACGGCGACGGGCAGCCAGCGCCGGGTCATGTGCGGGGCCTGGCGTAGATCTCGGCGATGACCTCCTCGAGCGGCGGGTCGGTGACGGTGACGTCGGTGACGTCCAGATCGAGCAGCAGGGCGTCCAGCACCTCGCGCACCGGTCGCACGGCGGTGTCCACGACCAGGCGCAGCGTCGTGGCGGTGTGCTCGGCCACGGCCACCCCGGCCATGCCGGCGAAGTCGGTCGGGCCGGCGAGGGTCAACTCGACCAGCTTGGTGGCCAACAGGCTCCGACGCATCGCTGACACGTCGTCGTCGTAGATGACCACGCCGTGGTTGATCACGATGGCGCGCTGGGCCACGTGCTCGATGTCGGCGACGTCGTGGGAGGTCAGGAAGATGGTCGTCCCCTGCTCCTGGTTGAGCCGGACCAGCAGTTCGCGGAAGCGCTGCTTGGCCAGCAGGTCGAGGCCGATAGTCGGCTCGTCCAGGAACATGACGGCCGGCTGGTGAAGGAGACAGGCGGCCAGCTCGCAGCGCATGCGCTGACCCAGGGACAGCGAACGGACCGGCTGGTCGAAGAGGTCCTCCGCCTCCAGCAGGTCGCCGAGCTGCCCAACCCGGCTGCGCAGATCGGAGCGTTCGAGACCGTAGATGGCGCCCAACATGCGGAAGGTCTCCCGCGGCGTCAGCTCGAACCAGAGCTGGGAGCGCTGCCCGAACAGGGTGCCAATCCGGCGGGTGAGCTCGCGGCGCTGGCGCCAGGGCACCATGCCCATGACCGTGGCGGCGCCGGCGCTGGGGTGCAGGATGCCGGTCAGCATCTTGATCGAAGTTGACTTACCGGCCCCGTTCGGGCCGATGTAGGCGATCCGCTCGGCTGGGGATACCTCGAAGGAGATCTGCCTGACCGCCTCGACGAGCTGTCGCCGCCCCCGCCTACCCGTCTCGAAAGACTTGGTGAGCTGCCGGGCGGCGATGATCGGTCGGCCGTCGCTGCCGCTCAGGGCGCTCATCCGCCCATGGTGCCGTCGCTCGTCGCGGCCGGCGTGGGATTTTCGCCCCGCCGACAACGACCGGATGGCTCAGGTGTCGCGGGCGAGGACGTCGGCCGCCGCCCGCATCTGGCGGGCGAGATGCTTGCGGGCCTCGGCCTTGGAGGATTGGCGCATCTCCTCCTTGGCTTCGCGGATCGCCGTGCGCAGACCCTGGATGGCCTCGTGAGCCTCGGCGGTGGCGGTCTTGACCGCCTGCCGCTCGGCGGAGAGCTGGGTGAGCAGGCTGCTCAGCTCCTCGCGGGCCTTGTCGGCTCGGGCAACGGTGTCCTCCAGCGGTTCAACCATGGCCGAAGGCTACGCCGCCGCGGCCGTCGGCTTCCCTTCCCCGGTCGCCTGCCGGCGGTGGGGAGGGCCGAGCTCCGGCCCGGCGGTGGCAGGCTGGGGGCATGGATGGCTCCAACCCCGAGACGTGTGCCGAGTGCGGCTTCGACTCGGCCGCTTGGCGCGTCCGCGACGCCGGCACCCTCTTCGGCGCCCTGGGCTACTGGTGGAGGCTGGCCACCGCCGGGGTGGAGGCGGCCGATCTCAACCGCCGCCCGGTCCCGGAAGTCTGGTCGGCCCTCGAGTACGGCCTGCACACGGCGATGGTCACCGCCATGATCCGGGCGGGTGTCGAGCTGGTGCTCGACTGCCCCGGCACTGTCCTTCCGGAACCTCCGCCGATGCCTGGGGCCCACGATGCCGACCCCCTCGAGCTGGAGCCGGGCGAGGTGCTAGGGCTGCTGGAGGCGGAGGGGGCCGACATGGCGAGGGTGACCGGCCGGCGCCACGCCCCCTGGCAGGCGAGCGGAACCCTGCCGGACGGGACCGTCATACAGGCCGAGGCGGTGTTGTTCCATGCCGCCCACGACGTCAGCCACCACTTCCTGGACCTGAGCCGCGGGCTGTCCACCCTCGGGCTGGGCACACCACCGGGCCGGGGGAGCGTGGTCCAGGTCAGCGTCTCCGCCGGCGGGGTGCCCAAGCTGCCGGTGCCGGAGGCGGCCATCGGTCCGAACGGTCTGGCGGGGGATCGCCAGGCCGACAGGAAGCACCATGGCCGGCCGTTCCAGGCCGTCTGCCTCTGGTCCCAGGAGGCGGTGGACCGGCTGTCCGCCGCCGGCCACCCGCTGACGGCCGGCCGTGCCGGGGAGAACGTCACCGTCGCCGGGCTGGACTGGGCGAGCCTGCGGCCGGGCAGCCGGGTGGCCGTCGGGTCCGCCCTGCTCGAGTTGTCCTATCCGGCCACTCCCTGCCACAAGCAGGCCCGGTGGTTCTCCGACGGGGACTTCACCCGCATCGACCACGGCATCAACCCGCAGTGGGCCCGGTGGTACGGATGGGTTCGTCGGCCGGGCACGGTCAGGCCGGGCGACCAGGTGGTCCTGCAGCCGGCCGAGTGACCGCGGCCGGTCCGCGTGCAGGACCCATCGGCGTGCACGACCAGCTGTGGTGTCGCCTGGAGCGTTGCCGGGGCGGCGCGGCTCGGAGGAGATGCTCGCCCCCCTTAGGATTGGCCAGGGCTGGCGGCCCGCTCGGGGGCGCCACCACTGCCGCCGGGGAGCGAAGGAGCGAATTGGTAGTCGTCGTCACCCTCGAATCGATCGTGCTGTTGAGCCTCCTGGTGCTGGTGGCCGGACTGTTGCGCAGCCACGCCGACATCCTTCGTGCCCTGCACCGGCTCGGAGTGGGCCCGGAGGATCTCGCCGCCGAAGGGCCGGCCCCGGCGCCGACAGTGAGGCTTCCGGCTCCGGCCCAGGCCGGGGCGGCGACCCGAGCCCACGATCTTGCCGGCCGCACTCCCGCAGGTGAGTCGGTGTCGGTGTCACTCTCGCAGCGCGACGCCGGCGGACGGGCCCCGGACACCCTGTTGGCCTTCCTGTCCAGCGGATGCGGCACCTGCGCCGCCTTCTGGTCGGCCCTCACCGAGGGCGCCCACCGGCGCTCGTTCGCCGGGCGGGTCCTGGTGGTCACCCGCGATCCGGCCGAGGAGCGTCCCGGCGCCTTGGCCCAGCTGGCCCCCGCGGACGTCACCGTGGTGATGTCCAGCCGGGCCTGGGACGACTACGCCGTACCCGGCTCGCCCTACTTCGTGCTGGTCGACGGCCGGGACGCCGCCGTCACCGGGCAGGGGACGGCGTCGCGGTGGGACCAGCTGGAGGAGCTCATCGGCCGGGCCAGTACCGACCGGCAGACGGCTGGTCCGGCCGCCACCGGCCACCAGCCGGCCTCGGCCTGGACGACCGATGCCGAGCGGGAGGCCCGAGCCGACCGCGAGCTGCTGGCGGCGGGGATCCACCCCGGGCACCCGAGTCTGTATCCGCCGGCGCTGGCCGAGGACGAGGCGCCGGCCGCACCGACAGCGTGAGCGGGGCCATCTGGTGGGCGGGTGCCGCCCTGGCCCTGGCCGCCGGGCTGCGCTCGACCTGGTCGCCCTGAGGGGAGTCGATGCTGGCCAGCATCCACCCTCTCGGTGAGAGGGCGCGCAACAACCGATGGTGGCTCACGGCCACCGCCTTCGCCGCCGCCTCCGGCCTCGGTGGGGCTCTGACCGGCCTCACCGCCGCCATGGCTGGCGCCCTGCTCCACCCTCTATCGCGGGGGCCGATCATCGGGGCGGCGGTCGCGGTCTGCGCCCTGGCGGGCGCCGCCGACCTGGCCGCTCTCCGCATCCCTTCTCCAGCCCGGCAGGTGAACGAGGACTGGCTGGGCACCTACCGGGGCTGGGTGTACGGGGCCGGCTTCGGCATCCAGCTCGGCACCGGGTTGGCGACGATCGTGGTGTCCGCCACCGTTCCGGCGGCCTTCGTCCTGGCCGCCCTGGCGTCGGCCAGCACGGTCGGGCGGGTCAGCGGGATCGTCGACGGGACGTCCATTGGGCTGGTGTTCGGGGCCGCCCGGGCCCTCCCCCTCCTCGGCGCCGGCCTGATCCGCCGCTGGGAGCAGCTGCGGCGGTTCCACGGCCGCATGGCCGGCGCCGCCGGCCTTGCCCGCCTGGGTGGTGCCGGGGCCGCCGGCCTGACCGTGCTCGGCCTGGTCGTCTTCGGCTTCGGGCCCGGATCGCGGTGAGCCGGCTGTCAGCCCAGGGCATCACCGTGGACGTCCCCGCCGGATGGGACGTCCGCATCTACCTGCGCGACGCCGTCCCCGGCGAGACGACCCACGCCGTCCTTCACGCCGCGACCTTCCCCCTGCCCGGCCGACGAGGTGACTACGGCTCGGGGGCGGTCGAGGCAATGGGAAACGACGACATATTCGCCGCCATGGTCGAGTTCGACCCGGCCCACGCCGGTGACCGCCTCTTCGCCGCCGCCGGCGTGCCGGTACGCCTTCCGGCTCAGAGCTTCTCGCCGAGCTCCCTACAGCGCCGCATATCCGGCCAGCTCGGCACCCAGCGCTTCTTCCACGACGCCGGGCGGGCCTTCTGCCTCTACGTGGTCCTCGCCGGCGCCGCCGCCGGGCTGGCCGACGAGGCGTCGAGCTTCGTGGCCGGCATCTCCATCTCCGGGCACCGAAGTTGACCAATCGGCATCGGGCGGCACCGGCCGTCCGCACGTGGCGCCCGTCCCGTCCCGCCCGCGAGGGGGGTGTCCTCGGTGGGTAACGGGGCCGACCTTCTCCTTGGTCCGCCGGCGGTGATCCTGGTGGTCGCCGGGGTGGCGAAGGCCCTGCGCCCGTTCGACACCGCCCGCGCCCTGGCCACCCTCTGGTCGCCGCTGGCCCCGATGGTGAGGCCCCTCGCCGTGGGGGAGATCGCGGTCGGGGTGGCGGTGCTGGCGGTGGGCGGGCGGCCGGGCGCCGTGGCTCTGGCGGTCAGCTACGCCGGCTTTGCCGCCTTCCTCGGCTGGGCCCTGACCACCAGCCGCCCGGTGTCCACCTGCGGATGCTTCGGCGAGCCCGACACCCCCGCCACCGCCAGCCACATGGTCGCCTGCCTGGCGCTGGCGGCCGTCGGCCTGGCGGCAGCGGCGACCGGCCCGGTCGCCCCCGTGGCGCTGGCTCTGGCGAGGTCATTGGCCTCGGACCCCACCGGCGGCCCCGCCCTCGTGGTCCTCCTCGGCGCCCTCACCTACGCCCTATACGTACTCATGGCCCTCCTGCCCCGAACGGTCGCCGCCCGTCGCGCCGCAGGGGGGCGATCGTGACCAGTTGGCTGGTCGAGCGCACAGGAGCGGCCCTCGCCCGCCGCACCAGCCGGAGGGGCTTCCTCGCCCGCAGCTCGCTGGCGGCGACCGCCCTGGCGGTGGCGCCGGCGGAGTACATCCTGCGCCCGGTGAGCGCGTACGCCGCCGTGTGCCACTGCGCCCAGTCCAACTGCCACTGCGGTCAGGGTTGCTGCGACGGGTACACCGACTTTTGTTGCACCATCAACCACGGGTCCAACACCTGTCCACCGGGCAGCTTCGCCGGCGGCTGGTGGAAGGCTGACGGGTCCGCCTTCTGCAGCGGTCCCCGTTACTACATCGACTGCATGGCCGAGTGCGACTGCACGGGCGGCTGTGGTGAGGGGGGAATCTTCTGCGGGCCGTCCTGTGACGGGCTCGACTGCCAGTGCGCCCACGGTGACTGCAACCACCGGGCGGTGGGCTGTGTGAGCTTCCGCTACGGCCAGTGCCACACCGAGGTCGCCTGCACCGGCCGCATCGTGTGCCGGATGGTCACCTGCACCCCCGCCTACCTGGTGGACAACTCGTGCAGCACCAGCTCCTTCACCGACGAGGCCACGGCCAACCACAACGACGGATGCCTCCAGGCCCCGCCGGTGGTGGTGCGCAGCTTCGGCTTCGCCCCCCGCACGGGCGGGGGAGTGTGGATGTGCTCGCTGGACGGCGGCGTGTTCACCTTCGACGGGGCTCCCTTCCTCGGCTCGATGGGAGGAAAGACCCTGTCGGCGCCGGTGGTGGCCATGGCCTCGACCCCGACCGGTGGCGGCTACTGGCTGGTCGCCTCCGACGGCGGGGTGTTCAACTTCGGCGACGCCGCCTTCCTCGGATCGATGGGCGCCCGCCAGCTCTACGCCCCGGTGGTCGGCATGGCGGCCACCCCGACCGGTGCCGGCTACTGGCTGGTCGCCTCCGACGGCGGGGTGTTCTGCTTCGGCGATGCCGGCTTCCACGGCTCCATCGGTGGCACCACTCTGACCGCCCCGGTGGTCGGCCTGGCCCCCACGCCCACCGGTCTGGGCTACTGGATGGTCGCCTCCGACGGCGGGGTGTTCAGCTTCGGAGACGCCGGCTTCTTCGGATCCATGGGGGCCAGGGACCTCTCGGCCCCGGTGTGGTCGATCGTGGCGACCCCGTCGGGCCAGGGCTACTACCTGCTGGGCCAGGACGGGGCGGTCTACACCTTCGGCGACGCCGTGTACCGGGGGTCCTACCGCAGCGCCCCGCCCGACGCCTCGCTGCTCGGCGGGGGGGTCGACTCCTTCTATGGCATGACGGTGCAGGGGGTCGTCGACCAGATCAGCGGCTACACCCTCTTCGCCACCGCAGGCCGCCAGCAGCCTCCTCCGCAGCTGCGCCAGTACAGCTTCTGAGCGATCAGGCTCAGCTGGCGACCGAGGCGCTGGCCCGGGCCCGGGCCCGGGCGATGGAACCCGATCGCAGCCGGTCGAGGCTGATGCTGAGCGCCTCGAGCTGCTCGGCCTCCCAGAGCAGGTGGTGCCGGATCGCCGGACTGCGCTCGGCCGCCTCTCGCATCGCCGCCGACCGGGCCTCCAGCCGGCTGCCCAGCTCCTGGACCGCATAGATGGCCTGGCGAAGGGTGAGGTGGACGCGGCGCTCGGCGAAGTCCTGCGCCGGCTCGGCCGGCACATCGCCCCCTCGGTCGGAGTCGGGCGGGTCGGTGTCCGCCGAGCCTGACGACCTCGGCGGCCGGAGTGGCTGGTCGGAGGGGCGCTGGGGGCGGTCCTCCGACCCGGTCTCGTCAACCACCCCGACGTCCGACGTGGCGGCCTCTGCGGCCAGGACGGGCAGGCGGGGCCCGCACAGTCCCCGCAGCTCCTCGGGGAGCCTGGCCCCCCTCGCCAGTCCCAGCTTGCGCCGGATGCCCTGCTTGACCGACTTCACCGTGCCCTCGCCTATCCCGAGGCTTCGGGCCAGGTCCTCGGTGCGGAGACCCTCGGCGGTCAAGATGGCCACCTGCAGCTCGCGGGGTGACAGGGGGCGATTGGCCCCTATGGAAGTTTCGGGGGCATCTATCCGTATCGTCATGTCCACCAGCTCCGGCAGGCTCGGAGACGCCTCGGTGTTCGGGCTCCAGGCACGGCTCGTCCAGAAGTTTCGGACATGAGTGTATGGATCTGGAGTCTGTCGTGGGGCGATGGGCGGTCCCGGTGACCACGGCCGCCCGGTACGGAGGTCGGGCCTTCCGGGTCCGGACCCCGCCGTGACTGCCCAGCAGTAAGAGAAGTAATCGAAAAGGGGCGCAAGCGCCTGCTTGCCGCGGCGAGCGCGGGGGCGCTCGACCTGCCGCGAGCGCCGGTGGGGGGAGATGCCGGACGGTGGTCGGTGGCCACGGCGGGGTAGAGCGAACGGGGGGAGCTGTAACCGTCCCAATGGAGGTCCTTGCCGCCGGTATCCGGGAGGGGCAGATTGGGGTTCTCGAAATCGGCGAAGTGCAGCCCCAGGGCTGTGGAACGGGGGATGAATGGACACACGTCCTTACGACGGTGGGCCGAGTAGGCGGCACCGCCGCTCCTTGGGCCTGGCTGCCATCGGAGTGGTGGTCGCCATGACGGCGGCCGCCTGCGGCTCAAGCAAGAACAACGGCTCGGCCAACGGCACCACGTCGTCGACCGCCGCCAGCAGCGGCGGCGTCAAGCTGGCTCAGTCCGGCGGGCCCGGAGAGGGCCCCTATCCCTGGAAGTACCCGGCCTCGGGCACCGTCACGGTCGGGTCGGGGACCACCATCAGTGGAACCTCCTGCTCCTCGGGCGCGCCCCAGTTCGACTCCCCCTACGCCGCCCCGTGCATCTCCAAGTGGTCGGGCAACAACGGCGGGGCCACCTACAACGGGGTGACGGGCACGACCATCACCCTGGGCCGGCGGATGTTCCCCTCCACCGCCAACGGCCAGCAGACCGCGGCGGTGGCAGCCAGCCAGGGGCTGGCCCTTCCCCAGGTCACCGACCAGGTGCGCCAGGTCTTCCTCAACTACTTCAACAAGGTCTATGACCTGTATGGGCGCCAGGTGGTGATCCAGCCCTATCAGGCGAGCGGCAACTACACGGCCGAGCTGCTCAACGGGGGCCAGGCCCAGGCCTGCGCCGACGCCGACAAGGAGGCGAACCAGATGCATGCGTTCGCCGACTCCGGTCTGGTGGATGACAGCTTCGAGGGCGGCGGCACCGGGGTCTTCTCCCAGTGCGCGGCCCAGGACAAGATGGTGGAGTTCCTCGGCGGTGGCTACTTCGACGAGTCCTGGTACCAGCAGTACAACCCCTACGTATGGGACACGGTGCAGGAGTGCGAGCGCATAGCCACCATGCAGGCCGAGGTGTTCGGGACGCTGGTGGCCGGACAGAAGGCGGTCTACGCCGGTGACGCCAGCCTCAAGACCCAGACCCGCAAGTTCGGGACCTATGTCCCCAACCTGCCGGAGTACCTGCACTGCACTGACATCTTCAAGACCGACATGACCGGCAAATACCACGTGCCGCAGTCCGCGATCAGCACCGTGTTCACCTACGGGCTGGACATCTCCACCTTCCAGCAGTCGGCCCAGCAGGCCATCGTTCAGTTCAAGGCGGCCGGGGTGACCACCATCATCACCGCCTGCGACAACTTCTCGCTGGCCCTGCTGACCAAGGCCGCCGCGACCCAGAACTACCACCCCGAGTGGTTGCTCATCGGCACCGCCGGCGACGACACCGACACCGCGGCCCAGACCTACGACCAGTCGGAGGTGGCCGGCCACCTGTTCGGCCAGTCCGAGGCCGCCCCTCAGAACACCTACTTCGGGCCCAACTCCCCGGCCGGCAAGCTCTACCAGAAGCTGACCGGGCACCAGATACCGGCCGGCACCGACGGGAACTACGGAGCGCTGGTCTGGATCTTCGACGCCCTGCAGGCAGCCGGACCCAACCTGACCCCCCAGACCCTGGCCGAGGGAGTCCACGCCCTGCCCAAGCTGGGCGCCCCGGACTACGTGTACGGAGGCTGGTCCTGGAACACCGGGCCGACGGGCCAACCGGGCTCGGGCGACCACACCGCCATCATCGATGACCGGTTCGTGTACTGGGACGCCAACGCCACCTCGCCGGTCAACGGGAAGAAGGGCACCTACGTGGCCGTCTTCAACGGCCAGCGGTACTCCCTGGGCAACTGGCCCTCCAGCCTGCCCCCCCTGTTCACGGCGGCGGGGTCAACCGGCACCTAATAACCAGATACTCCCATCCGATAGCGGGAGGAGGGCGGCCATGGCCGCCCTCCTCCCTCCTCAAGAGGATCGTTGACGATCACCGCAGCAAGCACACGATCAGGTCCCGGACCCGGCCACTCCGGCGACCGGCTGGGATGGAGCGCCATTCACATCTTCGACCGATTTGCCCCCGTCCGTAAGGCGCTGCTGTGGGCGCTCGGCTCCGCCGCCGTCTGGGCGGTGCTGGCGAAGCTGCTGAGCAAGGGCCTCCCGGCCGGGGTGGTCCTGCTTGGAGTCATCTACGGCGCCCTCTACGCCCTGGTGGCCATCGGAATCGTCCTGGTCTACCGGGGCAGCCGCATCATCAACTTCGCCCAGGCCGAGTTCGGCGTCCTGGCGGCAGTGGTGGCCATCGAGCTCGACGTCACCTACCACGTGAACTGGTTCGTCTCCATGCTGGTGGGCATCGTCGGCTCGATCGTGCTCGGCATGGTGGTGCAGGGCGTGATCATCCGCCGTTTCCGCAAGAGCTCCCGCCTGATCCTGACCGTGGCGACCATCGGGCTGGCCCAGCTGCTGGCCGGCTTCTCCGCCATCATCCCGCTGCAGTTCTGCAACCCGGCCAAGAACCCGGCGTGCATCAACGCCGCCAACCACCAGAGCTTCAACACTCCGCTTCACGCCAGCGTCTCGGTCTACCCGGTGATCTTCTCGGGCAACGACATTGTCGCCCTCGTCGGGGCGGTGGTCCTGATCACCGCCTTGGCCCTGTTCCTGCGCTACTCCCGCTACGGGGTAGCCATCAGGGCCGCGGCGGAGAACGGCGACCGGGCCACCCTGCTCGGCGTCCCCGTCCCGCGGCTCGACACCATCGTCTGGTGCCTGGCCGCCCTCCTTTCGGCCGCGGCCGTTCTGCTGCGGGTGCCGGTGCTCGGCTTCAGCGGGTTCCAGACGGTGTCCGGCGGCGGGAACGACATCCTGCTGCGCACGCTGGCGGCCGCCGTTATCGGGCGCATGGACAGCCTTCCGGTTACCGCCGTGGCCGCCATCGGGATCGGCGTGTTCGAGTCCCTGGCCACCTGGACCTTCTCCAACACCGTGTTCGTGGACGCCAGCCTGGTGCTGGTCATCGTGGTCGCCCTGATCCTGCAGCGGGGCCGCTACACCAGGGTGTCTGAGTCGGAGGGCTCCACCTGGCGATCGGTGGCCGAGGTGCGGCCCATCCCCCGGATCATGGCCGCCCTGCCGGAGGTGCGCTGGAGCCTCTGGTCGGGACGGGTGGTGCTTCTCGCCGGGGCGCTGCTGTTGCCCTTCGTCATCCCCGGCAGCGACACCTACCTGCTGGCGGCCATCCTGATCTACTGCATCGTCGGGCTTTCCCTGCTGATCCTGACCGGCTGGACGGGACAGATCTCCCTGGGACAGTTCGGCATCGCCGGCATCGGGGGGGCCACGACGGCGATGCTCTTCCAGTCCCACGGCTGGAACTTCGCCCTGGCGGTGCTGGTGGGAGTGATGGTCGGGGCCCTGTCGGCCCTGATAATCGGCCTTCCGGCCCTGCGCATCTCCGGGCCTTTCCTGGCCGTCACCACCCTGGCCTTCGGGATCAGCGTGTGGGCCTACTTCCTCTCGCCCAGCTACCTCACCTGGTTCTCCACCCCGACGGTGAACCGCCCGACCATCTTCGGCCACGCCTGGCTCGCCACCGATCGGGGGATCTACTTCGGCTGCCTGGTCTGCTTCCTGGCGGTGCTCATGGGGGTCCGGTCCCTGCGGCGGTCGCGCATCGGCCGCTCCCTGATCGCCACCCGCGACAACGAGGCGGCGGCCAAGGCGGTGGCGCTCAACACCACCCGGATCAAGCTGACCGGCTTCCTCATCTCCGGAGCCATAGCCGGCTTCGCCGGAGCCATCTTCGTCGTGCACCAGCGGGGGGTGAACCAGGGCTCATTCAGCGCCGACATCAACATCGCCCTCTTCTCGATGGTCGTGATCGGCGGGCTGGGGTCGCTGCCTGGCGTGGTCCTCGGCGCCATCTACGTGTGGAGCACCCAGTACTTCCTCACCGGGGGCTGGGCGTTCATCGCCAGCGGCGGCGGGATCCTGCTCCTGCTGATGTTCCTCCCCGAGGGGCTGGGCGGACTGCTCTACATGCTGCGTGATCGCATCCTGCGGGTGATAGCCCGCCGGCGGCGCATGGAGGTCCCCGGCCTCATGAGCAAGGCGACCGATGAGACCGGAGCCGATTCCGGCGCCACCGCCCTGATCGAGGAGATCGCCGCCGAAGGCGAGGGACCCGAGGCCGCCGAGGTGCTGTCACGGGCCGAGGCCGGTCAATGACCGCCGTCGCCGTGCCCGCCCCCCAGCAGCCGACCGTCACGCGGACCTACGGCCGCTTCGACCCCCGCCGCATAACGGCCCCGTACTCGCTGAGCCCGCTGATCGTGCTCATCGGGCTGGCTTCGATGGTGCAGCTGGACGGCGCCGCGTTCAACATCCTCGTCCCCGACATCAAGAACAGCTACCACCTCAGCCTGACCGGGGTGTCGTTCATCACCGCCGTCAGCCTGCCCCTGGGTCTGCTGGTCGACGTCCCCGTCGGCTACTACGCCGACCGGGTGCCCCGTATGCGCATGGCCTGCATCGGCCTGATGCTGTTCATGGGCTTCTCCGCCCTCACCGGCGTGGCCGGGGCGGTGGCCAGCCTGGGCGTGCTCTACCTGGCCCGCAGCGGGGTGGCGGTGGGCGGCGCGTTCACCTCCACCCAGAACAGCCTGCTGGCCGACTACTACCCGATCGACATCCGGCCCCGGGTGTACTACGCCCAACGGGCCGCCATCGCCGCCGCCCTGGCCCTGGGACCGGCCATCGTGGCCGCCTTCGAGCTGTTCTACTCCTGGGAGGTCCCCTTCCTGGTCCTGGCGGCACCCACCCTGGTGTTCATCGTCATGGGCCTGCGCACCCGCGAGCCCATCCGGGGCCTGCACGAGCGCCGCTACCTGGGCGCCGACGAGGCCACCGCCGAAATCGAGGACGAGCCGCCGACCTTCTCGGAGACGTTCCGGGTCCTCTTCGCCAACCGGTCGGCCCGCCGCATCTACTACTCGCTGCCCTTCCTCACCGCCTCCGCCATCGGCATCCAGCAGTTCACCAGCCTCTTCTATCAGCAGATCCTCCACCAGGACGCCTCCCGCCGGGGCCTGATCGTGTCGCTCAGCGTGCCGGGTGAGTTCATCGGCCTGGCCGTCGGCCTGTACGTGGTGCAGAAGCTGATGGCCAAGGATCCGGGCAGGACCATGCGTCTGATCGCCCTGACCGGGCTGGGCTCGGCGGCCTGCCTGGTGGTCTTCGCCCTGGCGCCCAGCCTCCCGTGGGCATTCGGGTCCCAGTTCCTCTACTTCGCCATCTCCTCGGCGCTGACCCCGGGCATCTACGCCGTAATCTCCCTGGCCGTTCCGCCCCGCATGCGGACCCTTGGTTTCGCCACCAGCTCCCTGTGGTTCATCCTCGGGGTCCCGATCATCCCCATCGTCGGGGCGGTGGGCGACCACTTCGGCATCCGCATCGGCATGTTGATGTTCGTTCCCGTCTACGTGCTGGGCTCGCTGGTGCTGGCCACGTCGGGCAACTTCCTCAACGGCGACATCGAGAAGGTGCGGGTCTCGACCCTGGCCCGGGCCGAGGTGCGCAAGGCCAGGGTGGAGGGCCGGGCCAAGCTGCTCATGGTCCGCTCCCTCGACGCCGGCTACGAGGGCGTCCAGGTGCTCTTCGGTGTCGACCTCGACGTCGAGGACGGCGACATGCTCGCCATCCTCGGCACCAACGGCGCCGGCAAGAGCACCCTCCTGCGCTCGATCTCCGGCCTGCTGGTCCCGACGGCCGGCGCCGTGCTGTTCGACGGGCGCGACATCACCAGCGCCGACCCCAACCGGATAGCCGAAAGCGGCATCATGCAGGTGCCGGGCGGCCGGGGCATCTTCCCCGGCCTCACCGTGGCCGAGAGCCTCAAGGTGGCCGGCTGGATGTACGAGGACGACCCCGAGTACTACCGGCAGGCGGTCGAGACGGTGCTCGGCTACTTCCCGATCCTGCGCCGGCGCTGGAGCACCGCCTCCCGCGATCTGTCCGGGGGCGAGCAGCAGATGCTGTCCCTCGCCCAGGCCTTCATCGCGCGGCCCCGCCTGCTGATGATCGACGAGCTGTCCCTGGGACTGGCCCCAACGGTGGTCGAGCAGCTGCTCGAGATCGTCAAGGAGATCCACGACCAGGGGACCACCGTCATCCTGGTGGAGCAGTCGGTGAACCTGGCCCTGCGCCTGTGCAAGCGGGCGGTGTTCATGGACAAAGGTGAGATCGTCTTCTCCGGCACCACCGAGGAGCTGATGGGCCGCGACGACATCGTCCGGGCGGTGTTCCTCGGGGGGGCCAAGGAGGCCCGGAAGGTCCTGGACGCTGAGCCCACCGGCTCGGTGGGCAGCGGGGCCCGCACCGCCGCCTCCGCCGGGCCCGCCCTGCCCGGTGCCGCCGCTCCCGCCCGGGCGGGCGAGGCCGCGGCCGGTGTCGAGCCCCACGCCAATGGCGAGCCCGGCTCGCCCGAGGCCCGCCCGACGGTCCTGCAGGCCAGGGGCATGCGCAAGCGCTTCGGCGGGGTGGTGGCGGTGGACGATGTCGACCTCGACGTCTACGACGGGGAGATCCTGGGCCTGATCGGACCGAACGGCGCAGGCAAGACCACCCTGTTCGAGCTGATCTCCGGCCACCTCCACGCCGACTCCGGCCGGGTGACGCTGTTCGGACAGGACGTGAGCGACTGGCCGGCCCATCGGCGGGCCCGGCTGGGTCTGGGCCGGTCGTTCCAGGCCGCCCGGCTGTGGCCGGGCCTCACCACCCGCGAGATCGTGTCAGTGGCGGTGACCAAGCGAGTCCACACGCCCGGGGTGATCCAGTCCCTCTTGTGCCTGCCGACAGTGGGCCGGGCCGAGCGGAGGGTCAACCGCGAGGCGGACGAGGTCCTGGAGCTGCTCGGCCTCGCCCAGTTCTCCGACCTGCTGGCCTCCGACCTGTCCACCGGCACCCGCCGCCTGGTCGAGCTGGCCGTCATGGTGGCCATGCGACCGAAGCTGGTCATGCTCGACGAGCCGTCGGCCGGCATCGCCCAGGCCGAAACCGAGGAGCTGGTGCCGGTGCTGCGGGAGACCCAGGAGCACCTCGACTGCACCATCGTGATCATCGAGCACGACATGGGGGTGATGCGGGCGCTGTCGGACCGGATCGTGGCCATGGACACCGGCCGGGTAGTGGTCACCGGCTCGCCGGAGATGGTGCTCAACCACCCCTTGGTGGTGGAGTCCTACCTGGGTGCCGGCGCCGTAACCTGAGCCGCGTCCCGCCCATGCGACTCCGAGCCGTCCCCGCCGTCTGCGCCGCCGCCATCCTCCTGTCGGCCTGCGCCACCCGGGCCCACTACGGCGTGACGACCCATATCGACCCCATCAGCGGCACCTGCGACCACGCCCGCAACGTGGAGGTGGGGGCGTCTCTCGACCTGTCCGGGCCCCAGTCGGCGCTGGGCCACGAGTACCTCACCGGCGTCCAGATGGCGGTGGCTGACGTCAACCGCTCCGGTGGGATCCTCAAGAACCACAGCTGCCTCGAGCTGCTGTACAAGGACGACAGGGGCGACGGCCACATCGGGGACCGGGCGGTGCTCGACCTGGTCAACGACGAGGTGGTGGCCTTCATGGTCGGGCCGTTCGAGTCCTCCAGCGTGGCCTTCGCCGGCGCCGACCTGGGGCTGGCCGGGGTGCCGAACACCGACTTCTCCTCCCTCAACCAGCTGCATGCGGCCAGCTCCTATCCCATGACCTTCGCCACCGCCCCCTCCAACCGGACGACGGCCTCCGCCCTGGTGGCCTACGCCAAGTCCCAGCACTGGTCGCGGGTGGCCGTCGCCGCGGTCGACGACGTCGGCGGCCGCCAGGCCCTGTCCGACTTCGAGGCGGCGGCCGAGCCCGCCGGTCTGGCCCTGGCCGGGGCGGCCACGATCGACGGGGACGCCGGGGCCGGGGTGGACCAGCTCAGCAGCACCCGGCCCGATGGCCTGATCGTGCTGGGTGACAGCCTGGCGGTGGGCCCGATCCTGTCGGCCCGGACCCAGGCCCGATGGACGGTGCCCACGGTGGCCGCGGCGGTGGCGGCGGACCAGGCGGTGGCCGCCCGGGCCGGCACCGGTGTGTCGGTCCTGGTGCCGGCGGCGGCGGTGACGACCAGCCAGGAGTTCAACCCCGCCCTGCGCAGCTTCGCCGCCCGCCTCAAGCTCTCTACCGGATCGGTGATCCCCTACGCCGAGGCCTACGACGGCGTCTCGATGCTGGCCTACGCCGCCAACAGCATCAACTCCACCCACGCCGCCAACGTGCGCACCTTCCTCGAGAACGCCAACTACCAGGGCCTGCTCGCCTCCTACGGCTACACCTCGTCTCGACACACCGGCGTGGCGACCGAGCAGCTGAGCGTCGTGGGCCTGGACAAGCTCTCCGGGGGGCTGTTCGGCGGTTGATCCGTCCCCCGGTGGGGGATGCTTGGGCGACATGGTCGGCGCCACCTATCGCATTCAGCTCAGCCCGTCGTTCGGATTCGACGCCGCCGCCGCGGTGGCGCCCTACCTGGCCACCCTCGGCGTCACCCACGTCTACACCTCGCCCTACCTGCAGGCCGTGCCGGGCAGCACCCACGGATACGACGTGGCCGACCCGACCCGGCTCAGCGACGACCTGGGCGGCCCGGCCGCCCACCGCCGCATGCTGGACGCCTTCGCCGCCGCCGGCCTCGGCCACGTGGTGGACGTGGTGCCCAACCACATGGCCACCCACCCGGCCAACGCCTGGTGGTGGGACGTGCTGGAGAACGGGCAAGCCAGCCCCTACGCCGCCTACTTCGACATCGACTGGGATCCCCCCGACTCCGAGCTGCGGGACAAGGTCCTGCTGGCGGTGCTGGGCGACCACTACGGGCGGATCCTCGACCGGGGCGAGCTGGAGGTGGCGCCGCACCGCGACCGGCTGCGGGTCCACTACCACGACCAGGTCTTCCCCATATCCGCCGACTCCCTGGCCGCCCTGACCGCCGAGGGCCCCGGCCCGGGCGCTCCCTCCGGCCGGGGCCCGGGCCACGGCCCTGGCGACCTGCAGGAGCTGGCCGACCGGCTCAACGGCGACCGCGACCTGCTTCACCGCCTGCTCGAGCTCCAGCACTACCGGCTGGCCTACTGGCGCACCGCCGGCCAGGAGATCGACTACCGCCGGTTCTTCGACATCCAGACCCTGGTGGGCCTGCGGGTCGAGGAGCCCCAGGTGTTCGAGGACTCCCACGCCCTGGTTCTGGGCTGGGTGCGGGCCGGCCTGGTGCAGGGCCTGCGCATCGACCACCCCGACGGCCTGGCCAACCCGGGGGCCTATCTCGAGCGGCTGCGGGCCGCCGTCGGCGAGGCGTGGGTGGTCATCGAGAAGATCCTCGAACCGGGCGAGGCCCTCCCCGATGGGTGGCCGGTCGCCGGCACCACCGGCTACGACTTCGCCGCCCGGGCGGGCGGCCTCTTCGTCGACCCTGCCGGCCTCGGTCCACTGGGCGAGCTCCACGCCGAGCTGACCGGCAACGGTGCCGACTTCGGGTCGGTGGCGCGGGCGGCCAAGCGGGAGGTCCTCGGCGACGCCCTCGCCGCCGACCTGCGCCGGCTGACCGAGTTGGCGGTGCGCGTCTGCCAGCGTCACCGCCGCTACCGCGACTACACCCGGGCCCAGCTGTCGGCCGCTCTGGTCGGCCTGACGGTGGCGCTGCCGATCTACCGCACCTACGTCGTGCCTGGCGCGGCGCTGCAGCGGCCGGAGGATGCCCGCTACATAGACCGGGCCCGGGCCGAGGCCGAGGAGCGGTCCATCCTCGGCGGCGCCCAGGGCGGCCCGCTTCCGGTGGGCCTCGAGGCGACCGAGCTCGACGACGACTTGTGGGACTTCCTCGCCCGGGTGCTCCGGGGCGAGATCCCCGGAGCGGCCGAGTCCGCCCTCGCCCTGCGCTGGCAGCAGCTCACCGCCCCGGTGACGGCCAAGGGGGTGGAGGACACCGCCCTGTACCGTTACGTGCGCCTGGTGTCGGCCAACGAGGTGGGCTCCGACCCCGAGCACCCCGCCGTCTCTCCCGAGGAGTTCCACCGGGCCAACGACGAGGCCCAGAGGCTGTGGCCGTCCTCGATGCTGTCCACCTCCACCCACGACACCAAGCGCTCCGAGGACGTGCGGGCCCGCATAGCCCTGCTGTCGGAGATCCCGGCCGAGTGGGCCGCCACCGCCCGGCGCTGGTTCGCCCGGGCCGAGCCCCACCGGCGGGGCGGCGCCCCTGAGCCGACGCTGGAGTACCTGCTGTACCAGAGCGTGGTGGGCGCCTGGCCGATATCGACCGAGCGGCTGGCCGCCTACGCCGCCAAGGCCGCCTGTGAGGCCAAGATGGCCACCTCCTGGACCAGGCCCGACCCGGTCTACGACGAAGGCCTGGCCGCCTTCGTCACCGCCGTGCTGGACGACGCCGACTTCGTCGACGACATCGACTCCTTCGTGGCCCCGCTGGTAGAGCCGGGCCGGGTCACCTCGATGGCCCAGACCCTGCTGCGCCTGACCTGCCCCGGGGTGCCCGACACCTACCAGGGCACCGAGGTCTGGGACCTGAGCCTGGTCGACCCGGACAACCGCCGTCCGGTGGACTTCGACCGGCGCCGCCAGCTGTTGTCCGAGCTCGAGCGCGCCGAGCCATCGGGACTGTGGGCCCGGGCGGACGACGGGCTGCCCAAGCTGGCGGTGGTCCGGGCGGCGTTGGACCTGCGCCGGCGACGGCCGGACTGCTTCGGGCCCAAGGGGGCCTACCGGCCCCTGCCGGTGTCCGGCGGAGCGGGCGGCCACGCCGTGGCCTACGTCCGGGGGGAGGACGAGGTGGCGGTCGTTGTCCCCCGCCTGGTGCTCTCCCTGCGGCGCAGGGGCGGCTGGGATCGGGCCGAGGTCGCCCTGCCCGAGGCGAGGATGAGGGACTTGGTAACAGGGGCCGTTCTCGACGGCGGTCCGACCCCGGTGGCCGAGCTGTTGGAGCGGTTCCCGGTCGCCCTCCTGGAGCGGGTGTGAGCGCGGTATGGGCCCCGGGGGCGGGCTCGGTCGAGGCGGTGGTCGGCGGAGCCAGCGTCGGCATGGAACGGGGCGAGGGCGGCTGGTGGCACCTGGCCGGGGAGGAGCTCCGCCCGGGCACCCGCTACGCCTTCTGCCTTGACGGGGCCGACCCGCTGCCCGATCCGCGCTCGCGCCACCAGCCCGAGGGTGTTCACGGCGCATCCGCTGCGGTGGGCCCCTTCCACTGGAGCGACGAGGGCTGGCGGGGGGTCCATCTCTCCTCGGCGGTGATCTACGAGCTGCACATCGGCACGTTCAGCCCGGCGGGCACCTTCGCCGGGGCCATCGAGAGGCTGGACCACCTTGTGGACCTCGGGGTCGACGTGGTGGAGATCATGCCGGTGGCGGAGTTCCCGGGCAGGCGGGGATGGGGTTATGACGGGGTGGACCTCTATGCCCCCCACCACGGCTACGGCGGGCCCCAGGGGCTGGCCGCCCTGGTGGACGCCTGCCACGCCCGCGGCCTTGGGGTGGTGCTCGACGTCGTCTACAACCACCTGGGCCCGGCCGGCAACTACCTCGATCGGTTCGGGCCCTACTTCACGGACCGCTACGCCACTCCGTGGGGGCGGGCGGTCAACTTCGACGGCCCCGGCAGCGACGAGGTGCGGCGCTTCTTCGTCGACAACGCCTGCATGTGGTTGACCGAGTACCACGTCGACGGCCTGCGTCTCGACGCCGTGCACGCCATCGTGGACACCTCGGCCCGCCACATCCTCGAGGACCTGGCCGAGGCCGTCCACGAGGTCGCCGACGCCACCGGCCGGGCCCGCTTCGCCATCGCCGAGAGCGACCTCAACGACCCCCGGCTGGTGCGCCCAACCGACGTCGGCGGCCACGGCCTCGACGCTGCCTGGAGCGACGACTTCCACCACGGCCTGCACGTGGCCCTGACCGGCGAGCGCTCCGGGTACTACGGCGACTTCGAGGGCCTGGCCGACGTGGCCGCCGCTCTGACCGGGGGCTGGGTCTACCGGGGCCAGCCCTCCCGCCACCGGGGCCGGCGCCACGGGCGGCCGTATGCGCCGCTGGCCGGATCCCGCCTGGTCGGCTACCTGCAGAACCACGACCAGGTCGGCAACCGGGCTGCCGGCGAGCGCATCAGCGCCCTGACCAGCCTCGAGCGGGTGAAGGTCGGGGCCGCCCTGGTGCTCACCTCGCCGTTCGTGCCCCTCCTGTTCCAGGGCGAGGAGTGGGCCGCCTCAACGCCGTTCCAGTACTTCACCGATCACGACCCCGAGCTGGGCCGGGCGGTCAGCGAGGGCCGCCGGTCGGAGTTCGCCGCCTTCGGCTGGCGCCCGGAGGAGGTCCCCGACCCCCAGGACCCCGACACCTTCGCCCGCTCGGTGCTCGACTGGACCGAGCGCGACCGCGCTCCGCATGCCGGCATGCTCGAGTGGTACCGGCGACTGATCGACCTGCGCAGGCGGACCCCGGCCCTTCTCGACGGGCGCCTCGACCGGGTGAGGGCCGAGGTCGATCGGGCCGCTGGCACCCTGGTGGTCACCAGGGGACCGGTGACGGTGGCCGCCAACCTCGGTCCGGCCCCGGCCCGCCTGGCCGTCGAGCCGGCCGAGGTGGTGCTGGCCTCGGCTGACGGCGTGGGCCGCTGCGACGACGGCCGGGCGGTGCTGGTCCCGCCCGACTCGGTCGCCGTCCTGCGCCGTTAGGCGGGCGAGGCGGCGGTCAGGTGCCGGCGCCCGAAGAGGAAGGCGAGGCCGTAGAGGGCGGCCACCACGATGAGCAGCACCCGGAAGCCGGTCACCAGCGAGAGGTACTCGAGCGCCCCACCGACGATGGCGCCGAGCAGGTTGGCCCCGAAGGCGGTCGTCGAGGAGGCCACCCCGGCGAAGCGCTGGGCGAAGACCAGGTTGGCCACGAAGACGGGGCCGAAGGCCAGGGCGGTGGCGGCCAGGAAGCGGAAGACCGCCGGCAACGAGAGCAGGGAGGCCTGGGGGACCACCCAGGCGATCACCAGCGTCACCACCAGGGCGGCGTAGAGGGCCCACGGGGGAGGAAGGCGGAGGTGGCGGGCCGTCTCCACGGCGGCGTAGATGCTCAGCAGCACCCCGGCGAACACCAGCGAGTTGACGTACCAGGTGGTCCCGAACAGCAGGGCGAACTGCACCACGTTCTTGGTCTCGAGCAGCATGAAGGCGGCGCCCATGCAGAACAGGTCGGTGAACGGCGCCATCCTCCGCAGCGGTCCCCCGGCCACCCTGACCGCCAGCAGGGAGCCAGCCAGCACCAGGCCCACGACCGTCAGGTACAGGACCGGTATGGAAGGCGTCGGCAGATAGGGGTAGGGGCGGTCGTCGGAAACCGGCGCCACCCGCTTCCCTCCCCACGGCGATGAGCAGTCGGGCGTGGGACCCGACGACGCCTCGGTGAGCACCGCCTGCCGGCGGCCGCTCAGCGGATCTCCCAGCTCGACGCACGGGCGGGAACCGAAGGTGTCGCTGAGCTGGGTGGCGTAGCGGTTGAGCAGGAACGGTTGGTAGTAGTTGTACATCACGAAGGTTCCACCGGGGGCCAGGTGCGCCTTGGCCGCCACGATGGCCTGGCTGGTGAGCAGGTAGTTCTCCAGCCCCACCGGCGCCGCCTGGCCGGTCAGGGCGGTGAGTGAGTCGGGCAGAGCGTAGAGGATCAGGTTGTAGCGGCGGTGCGTGTTGCTCACGTAGGCCCGCCCGTCGTCGATGTGCAGCGTCACCCGGGGGTTCTGGTAGGCGTGCTCGGGGTTGTAGCGCCGGCCCAGGGCCACCAGCCGGGGGTCGATCTCGACGGCGTCGACGTGGCGGGCGCCCTCCGACAGGGCGACCCCTACGTCGTTGCCGGTTCCGGCGCCGATGATCAGCACGTTCCCGAGGTCAGCCCGGCTGGCATGGCGGTAGGGGAAGAAGTAGAAGGACTCGATGCGCTGCAGGGTCTGGATCGGGTACAGCGTCTGGAAGGGGATGTTGTTGCCCGACACCACCAGCACCCCCGGCGTGTTGGGCGGCGGCACGGCGGTGATCTTGTAGTAGGGCGACCAGTGGTCGTAGCTCGAGAACGACTCGACGGCGAGGACCACCAGGACCACGCCGATGCCGAGCCACTGCCACCACCGACCGGTGCGCCCCAGCAGTACCGCCAGCAGCACGACCAGGACGGCGGCCCAGGCCAGTGGAGGCAGGCCCACCAGCGAAAGCAGGGAGAAGGCGGTGATGCCGGCGATGCTGCCGACGATGTCCCAGCGGTAGGCGTCGAGCGAGCCGAATCGGGAGAAGGTGACCGCCAGGCCCTGACCGAGCCCGGCCATGACCGCGACCACCAGCACGAAGATGACCGGAAGGCTCACCCACTGCGGCAGGGGGGCCCGGCCGCCGACGCTCTGGAACTCCCTCGGCCCGCTCAGGGCCACCAGCCTGACGGCGAATACGAGCACGAAGCCCACCAGCACCGACAACCAGACGGGGACCAGCCCGAACAGGTCGACCTTCGAGCGGGCCAGTAGGAAGCCCAGGCCGATGCCCAGGAAGCTGGCCAGCAGCACGAAGTTGGTGATGCTGACGAGCTGGACGTTGTTGGCCACCGTCCACCGGATCAGGGCCAGCTCCACGAAGAGGCTCAGCATGGAGAGCACGACCAGCCGCCGGGCGCTGCCCACCGGGAGGAGGCGGCGATCGGGGCGGCCGGAGGTCCCCCGGGGCTCCCCGGCTTCGACGTTGGTGGGGGCCAGGGCCGTTTCGGTGGCCATCAGCTCCTGCCCGATTCGAGCGCTTTGGGAGGCATCGCCCCACCTTAGGGGGTCCGGTGGGCGGCCCCGGCAACCCGCACCGGCACCATCGGCCGGTCCCGGCAATGCGCCCGGTGCCGGGTTGCCTGTGGTGGAATCCGGTGCCGGATGGAGCGCTCCTTCGATGCCCTGGTTGCCGAGGCCGAGTCGGCCCCCATCAGCGGATGGGACTTCACCTGGCTCGAAGGGCGGGCGACGGAGGACAGACCTAGTTGGGGCTACTCAGCTGAGCTGGCCCGCCGCTATCCCAGGGCGTCCTCGGTGCTGGACGTCCAGTGCGGGGGCGGCGAGCTGCTCGGCGGGCTGCCCCGACTGCCTCCGCTGCTGGTGGCGACGGAGGGGTGGCGTCCCAACCTGGCCGTTGCCGCCGAGCGCCTGCAGCCCCGCCATGCCCATGTGGTGGCCGCCCATGACGACCGACCGGGTCTTCCCTTCGCCGACGGGGCCTTCGACCTGGTTACCAGCAGGCACCCCATCGTCACCTGGTGGGACGAGATCGCCAGGGTCATGCGGCCTGGCGGGATCTTCCTGTCCCAGCAGGTCGGCCCGCACAGCGTCCGGGAGCTGACCGAGTACCTGCTCGGACCGCAGCCTGCCTCGTCCCACCGGGATCCGGAACTGGCTCGATCGGCGGCGGAAGGCGCCGGGCTGAGGGTGGTCGACCTGCGCTCGGAGCGGCTCCGCACCGTCTTCTACGACATCGGGGCGGTGGTGTACTTCCTCCGCCTGGTCATCTGGATCGTGCCGGGCTTCAGCGTCGAGGTCCACCGCGCCCGGCTGCTCAGCCTCCACGAGGAGATCAGCCGGCGAGGCTCGTTCGTGGCCCACGCCTCCCGCTTCCTCATCGAGGCGCGGAAGCCTGATCGACCGGCCTAGGGCGCCGCAGGTTGGCAAGGGCGTAGCGGCGTCGCCGCTGCGGCCCCTCAGTCGATGCCCCGGTACTCCAGCCAGTCGACCTGGGCCGGTCCGCCGGCGGAGAACACCCCGGCCACCCGGCCGGTGAAGCCGCCGGCGACCTCGGTCGACAGGTAACGGCCGTCGAGCTCCCCCAGGCTGATCATGGCGCCCCCGTCCAGGTAGCCGAGGGCGACGGTGTCGGGGCCGGCGCTCCACCCGGAGGCGGCCCTGGTCTCGATGGCCAACTGCACCGCCCCGGAAGGAGCTGGTGTCGACCCGAGCTCCTGGCACAGCGGGCCGATGCGGGCCCGGGCCCGCAGGCGTCCGGCCTCGAGGACGACCTCGACGTGATGGCGCTCGTCCATGCGCACCCCCAGGCCGACCGCGCCCTCCGCCGCTTGCAACTGGGCGCTGACCCGGCAGTGGTGGTCGGTCTGGCGGCGCCCGACGAAGGTGGGCAGGCGTCCGTCGAGGTCGTCCTTTCCACCGGCCAGCACCAGCCGGCCGCCGTCGACCTTGACGTCCTCCGGTCGGCGCTGGCGTACCGACACCAGCTGGGGAGCCAGTCCGCCGGCGAAGTCGTGGCGCGCCGGTGGCGCCGGCCAGGGACATGGTTCGAGCTCGGGACCGTCCAGCTCCTCCGCCACCAGATCCACCACCGGCCAGTC
Organism: Candidatus Dormiibacterota bacterium; assembly: GCA_035653475.1. Classification (GTDB taxonomy): domain Bacteria; phylum Chloroflexota; class Dormibacteria; order Dormibacterales; family Dormibacteraceae; genus CADDZO01. The sequence continues at coordinate 40,188 of DASRBU010000137.1, forward strand.
GTCCTCCCAGCTCACCCGGGTCAGGAAGGTCTCCCGCCCGAGCACGTGGAAGCGGGGCGTCATCCCGCGGGGCCTCACCGCCAGGAGGACCATCCACCACGACCCGTCCTCCAGCTCGACCATGTCGGCGTGGCCGGTGTTCTGGATGCCATGAGCCAGTCCCCGGTGGGTGAGGATCGGATTGTGCGGGCACGGCTCGAACGGTCCCGCGGGGCTCGGTCCCCGGGCGACGGCCACGGAATGGCCCCGCTCGGTGCCCCCCTCGGCGATCATCAGGTACCAGTAGCGGCCACGCCGGAACAGGTGGGGCGCCTCCGGAGCCTGGGCCCCGGGGCTGCCCGACCACTGCCTGACCGGCTCGGACAGAACCGCCCCGCTTACGGCGTCGATCCGCGCCTGCCTGATCCCGTAGTAGGTGAACCAGCAGTTGCCCTCGTCGTCCCAGGTCAGGTCGGGGTCGATGCCGGGCAGCCTCACGGGCACGGGGTCGCTCCACGGGCCGGCCGGGTCATCGGCGGTGATGACGAACTGGAAGGAGCCGAGCCCTCCGGCGCCCGGGCCCAGGCCCAGAACCGAGCAGGCCAACCAGAACCGGCCGTCGTGATGGCGGATGGTGGGGGCGGTGATGCCCAGAGAGGACGGCACCGGGGTGAGGTCCAGCTGGCCCGGGCGGTCGATGGCGTTGCCGACCTGGGACCAGTGCACCAGGTCGCGGGAGCGGAAGACCGGCAGCGCCGGCCAGTACTCGAAGCTGGAGCACACCAGGTAGAAGTCCTCGCCCACCCGGCACAGGCTGGGGTCGGGATGGAACCCGGCTATGACCGGGTTGGCTGCCTTCACCGCCTCAGTTGAGGCTTCCGGCCAGCACTCCTCCGCTGGCGGCGCCACTGGAGGTCGGGGCGCCCGACACCGACAGCTGGTAGGTGTTGAACGGGATGTAGGAGATGCCGGCGATGGTGGGACCGCTCCCACTCGCCGTCTGCCAGTAGGCGGGGTTGTCGGGATAGCGGGCCTTCTGGGTGAGGTCGACGATGGTCCAGGAGGCGTTGGTCGTCGATATGTATCCCGACACCGATCCGCCGTCGGGCATGAAGGTGCAGCTGTCCCCGGCCGTGGCGAAGCAGTAGGCCTTGCCGCCGGTGGGGGGATAGACCGTCGCTGCCCGGGCCGACGGCACCCATGACATCACGGTCAGCCCGGCCGCCGCGGCCGCCACCGCCGGCCAGCGCCCCCTCACTGGCCGGCCCCGGTGGCGCGAGGTCGGTCGGTGGCGACCGACGCCGGCAGCCCCACGGGCAGGGGGCTGGCGCTGGCCGTGGCGGTGCCGGTCGGTGACGACATGGTGGCCGGCGAGGGAGAAGCGGCCGAGGCCGAGAAGGCCGAGGCGACCGGGTCCCAGGTGACGGCCCAGTCGGCGGTGCTGCCGGCGCTCAGGTTGTCCATGGTGAACTCCACGTAGTCGGACTGGTCGAGTGTGGGCTTGGGATGGACCGGTCTCCCGTTGACCCAGGCCCGCAGGCTGTTCGGATCGACGCCGGCTGGTACCCGTACCTGCATGTCGACGCTCGCTGAGGAGAGGGGGGTTATGTATCCCCTCATCAACCCGCCGGCGTAGTCCTGGGCCAGGCCGTAGCCGGCCCCATCGGTGCTCGGGACCCGCAGGCTCCACCCGTCGAAGGGCAGATGCGGTGCCACCCGGAAGCCGGTCCCGGTCGGCTGCAGGCCGGCCAGCTTCTCGAAGGCGAACAGCCCCCAGGACTCCTGGTGGAGGATCTGACCGTCGATGGCGGTGCTGGTCTCCACCCCGCAGGAGTAGGGACCCACCCACCAGACGGCGCAGACGTCGTCGGTGGAGATCACCCCGTCCCAGTGGTCGGGATGCTGGGTGGCCAGGTTGGCCAGGGTGTTGCGGGTCAGCTCGTCCCAGGCGTAGGCGTCCGCTCCGGCCACGTTCTCGTCGGTGGTCCCGTAGGCCCAGGCCATGGGATCGTCGATGGCGAACCAGTCCGAGGTGGAGTTGCTCAGGGCCCCGGCGTTGAAGCTCGAACTGGAGTTGGGGTCGGGGGAGAGGCCGGAGCCGATCTTGGACGGGCCCCCTTGGGCGGTGAAGCACGTCCCCAGCAGGTAGCACTGCCAGGAGTCCACGATCGCCTGCTGGCGGCTGGGCGGGTCGATGAGCGCCTGCTCCTGGGGGGTGGCGAACTGCGCCGCCAGCAGCGCCCATGGCTCGGACAGGGCCGATATCGACGTGGGGGTGGTACCGAGGGCCTCCGGTCCGGCGTAGCCCCGGTTGTACCAGCCCATCGGTGCACCGGCGGCGTTGTCCGGTTGGCTCACCCACTGATTGGCCAGGGCCGTGTCGAGGGTGGCGGTGCTCGCCCGCAGCTGGCCGGCGAAGCTGGAGTCACCCACCAGGTCGGCGAGGGCGGCCAGGTAGGGATAGACGTAGGCCAGCTGGGCGGCGACCAGGGTCGACTCGGTGAGCCCGTTGGTCTCGACCGAAAAGTCCGCCCAGTCGCCCATGGTGCCGGCATTGGGCAGGCCGTGGGCCCCCCGGCCTATGACGTTCTCCTGGTGGAAGTAAGCCAGCTTGAGGTGGTCCCAGAGCGTGGCGGTGCTCGCCCCGCCCAGGTACGGCACCGGCTGCTGGAAGAACGAGACGTCGCGGCTGGCCAGTCCGTACTCGGCGGCGGCCAGCAGCAGCCACAGGTCCAGGTCGTCGGACTCGCCGCCGAAGAAGTACGGAGTGCAGAGGTCCTGCATCCCGTAGGGGATCGCTCCGACCCCGGGGCTCTGCTCCTGGGCCGAGTACACGATGACGCCGCGGGCCAGGGCCGGGTCGGAGTACACCATCGGCAGCACGTGCTGGAGCGGATCGCGGTAGGCGTCGTTCACGCCTTGGTCGTACTGGTAGTACCCGCCCTGGGACAGGATGGGCTGACCGTTGCACGCCTCCTCCGGGGTGGAGCGCGAACGAACCATGTAGGCGTCCCATTCGAGCTCGCGGGCCAGCCAGCGGTAGTCGGTATAGGACGCGTAGGAGGGGACCGAGGTGGGGGAGGGCAGGCTGGCCTTGGGCACCCAGGCCAGCCAGGCTGCCTCGGAGGCGTCGAGGGGATCCCCGGGAGCCGGCCGCATGGCCGCCGCGTTCCACTTGGCCACCAGAGCCGTGACCGGCGCGGCCGTGTCAGGGCCCTGGGTGGTGTGGGACATCCCGTAGATGTAGTGGAGGGTCACCGACTGACCCGGGGCCAGGCTCACCGGGGTCTGGAAGGCGAACAGGGTGTTGCCCGGCTGCGACTCCCCGCCGGCCGACGGGGCGGCGATGGAGTCGCTGAGGCGACCGGCCGCGACCTCGTCGGGATTGGGGCGGCTCCCGTTGCCGAAGAAGGTGGCCAGGTTGGTCTCATAGGCCGCCACCGGGGTGTTGCCGAGGGGGGCGGCGAAGATGGAGAGGGGATCGGTGTCGACGGTATGGGGATTGGCGTCGCCCACGTCGGGCAGCTGGGCCACGGCCAGGGTGTGGGTGGCCGGGTCGTAGGTGGGCGATGCCAGCGCCCGGTTCCGGGGCCCGTAGGCCGGAAGGCCCGGGGTCATGGCCGGGTTCACGTCCCAGTACTCGAACCAGGCCAGCGACTCGCTGGCGGAGCTGGACTGGTTGGTGATGGTCACGTCGTGCAAGAGGACCGGGTCGTTGCCGAACGGCGCGTAGACGTGCTCGTCGACGCTCACCGGGCTGGGGACGTCGGAGGGAGCCGAGTCCGACATCGAGTGGCGGAAGTAGCCGACGCCGAAGTCGCGCTCGGTCTGGGCCTGGGCCGGGCGGTCCTCGTAGAGAGTGGAGATGGACTGGGCCACCTTGCCGGACCCGTCGAGGAAGTCGAGGTAGCCGTAGCCGCCGGAGAAGTGCTTGGAAGGACCCTCGTAGTAGTTGGCCCACTCGTAGGTCCGGGCCTGGCTCCACAACTCGGTGTAGCCGTGGTTGGTGGCGAAGGCGTGGTTGTAGTCGTTGCCCACCTGGTGGAAGGCCGTGTCGCCGCCGCTCTCCTCGGCGAGGTCAGCCCGATGATCGACCTGCTGGTCCAGGGTGTAGTCGTAGGCCGGCAGGCCCCACTGGTCCACTGACCAGTTGCCGAAGTGGCCGCTGCCGTAGCTGGAGCCGATGTCGACCTGACTCTGGTCGGCCGACAGCGGGGGAGGCGGAGAGTCCGCCAGCGCCGGGCGGACGCCGGCCGCTCCGATCGAGGCCACCAGGGCGACCACCGCCACGACCGCGACCAGGCGGCGCCGTACGCCAACCGACATCCCCAGCTCCCCAGCCTCGACCGTCCACCGCCGGACGGCTCCTTACGCTGACGTAAGCGTAGAAGCAGGGAGCCGGACCAGGCAAGGCCGGCGGCGAGCCCATGACCGCCCGACGCTGGTCGAGGCGGAGAAGGCAGTCCGGTTAACTGTTCGATAGCCTAAGCATCCTGGGCCCAGAGATCTGAGCCGCCCGCACCACCGTCCTCGAGGAGGAGCTCGTGAAGGTCAACCCCGACGCCGCCGGCCTGGATGCCAAGCGCCTGGAGCGCATAACCGAGCACCTCGAGTCCCGCTACATCGGGCCGGGCAAGATCGCCGGCGCCCAGGTGGCGGTGTCGCGTCACGGCCAGCTCGGTTACTTCCGCTCCTTCGGCCTGGCCGATCGTGAGCGGTCCAAGCCGGTGACCGAGGACACCATCTGGCGCATCTACTCCATGACCAAGCCCATCACCGGTGTCGCCCTGATGAGCCTCTACGAACAGGGGGCCTTCCAGCTCTCCGACCCGGTCGACCGCTTCATACCGGCGTGGAAGGACCTCAAGGTCGAGGAGACCGACGCCAACGGCAACAAGACCCTGGTCGACCCCCAGCGGCCGATGACGGTCAAGGACCTCCTGATGCACATGTCCGGCCTCGGTTGGGGCGGTCGCATGGCCATCCGCTCCGA
>DASRBU010000138.1:0-3519 GCA_035653475.1 Candidatus Dormiibacterota bacterium
CCTCGCCCCCGGGGCGGAGGTCCTCTCCCTCACCCGGGGCTGCCGGCTCGACGCCTCGGGGGACGTCGCCGGCCTCGGCCTGCGCATGGGAGAGGAGCTGTGGCTGCTCCCCGCCGGTCGGGCTCCGGCCCTCGTCTCCCCGCCCGAGCGGGCGGAGGAGTGGGAGTTGCGGGTGATCGGAGGGCCCGCGGCTGGTCTCCGGGTCCCGCTGGCCCGGGGCGAGCACGTCCTGGGACGGGGCCGCGACGTCGACCTGCGATTGCTCGACCCCTCCGTGTCGCGCGTGCACCTGCGGCTGCTCGTGGAGGACGACGCGGTCATCGTCTCCGACGCCGGCTCGCGTCTCGGCGTCCACCTGGACGGACGCCCCATCGCCGAGCGGTGCCTGGGACCGGGGGAGGTGGTCCAGGTCGGCTGCTCGCTGATCGAGGTGCGGCGGCGAGAGCGCCGTGCGGTGCTCTCGCCCCGGGAGGGCAGGATCCCGTTCAACCGGCCTCCGTCGGCCGGGGTGGGCGAGTTCCAGGCCGAGGTCGGGCTGCCGGCCCCGCCCGCCCGGGCACCGCACCCGCGCCTCCCGGTCGCGGCCTGGCTCGGCCCGCTGCTGCTGGGCGGTGCCGTCTGGCTGGCGAGCCGAAGCCAGCTCGCCCTGATCTTCGCCCTCGGGACCCCGCTCATGGCCGTGACGCCGGTGCTCGAGGACTGGGCCCTCCGAGCGCGGGAGGGACGGCGAGAGGCCCGGCGCTTCCGGGCGGCCCTGGCATCGGCCCGGCGAGAGCTGGCGCGCCTGCGGGCGGAGGAGCTGCGGCACCTCCGGGCCTGCTTCCCCGATCCGTGCGAGCTGGAGGACCGGGCCTGGGGCGTCCGGCCCACGCTCTGGGAGCGGAGGCGCGACGCCCCCGGCTTCCTGCGTCTCCGCCTCGGCTGGGGTGACATCCCCTCGCAGGTCCGCGTCGAGGTCCCCGATGGCGGCGCGGGCCGGGCGCGGGAGGAGGTGGAGGCGCTGGCCGCCTCCGCGCGCACCCTGCCCGCGGCTCCGGTGACCGTCGACCTGGCCGAGCTGGGCTGCGTCGGCCTGACCGGTGCGGCGCGCGAGGTCGCCGCGCTGGCGCGCTGGCTGGTGGTGCAGGCGGCCGGGTTGCACGGCCCGAGCGACCTGGCCGTGGCCGTCTTCCCGCCGGCGGCCTGCCCGGAGCGGTGGGCCTGGATGCGCTGGTTGCCGCACGCGCGCGACGGGCTCGGCCCGGGCGTCGTCTCGGTGCCCGCCACCGGGGCCGGCCAGGAGCGGCTGGCGAGCGCGCTGGTGGAGCTCGTGGCCGAGCGGCGCCGGGCTGGCGGGGCGACGCCCGAACGGCGGGCGGTGCTGGTGGTGGTCGACCATGGCGCCTCCGTCGATCGCGCCGCCCTCGCCGAGGTGTTGCGCGAGGGGCCGGCGGCCGGCGTCTACGTCCTCTGGGTGGCCGCCGATCACCGGCGCCTGCCCGAGGAGTGCCGGGCGGTGGTCGAGGTGGCGCCGCTGGACGGTGCCCTGACCGTCCGGCGGCTCGACGGGCGTGGGCAGGCGTCGGGCGTGGCCGACCTGGTCGAGGCCGGCTACGCCGCCGGCGTGGCCCGGGCGCTCTCCGGCGTCGAGGACGCGGGCTGGCGGGAGGGGACGGGGGCGATCCCCGCCTCGGTCGGGCTGCTGGAGTGTCTGGGCGGGCTGCCCGACCTCGAGGCCGCCCTGCGGCGCCGGTGGTCGGCGCCTCCCGGCGACCTGGCGGCGCCGATCGGGATGGGGGCCGGAGGCGTGATCAGGGTCGATCTGCGCGAGCACGGCCCTCATGCCCTCGTCGGCGGCACCTCGGGAGCTGGCAAGAGCGAGCTCCTGCGGGCCTGGGTGGGGGCGCTCGCCGCCTGGCACTCGCCCCGGCGGCTCAACTTCCTGCTCGTGGACTTCAAGGGCGGGACCGCGCTCCAGGAGTGCGCCCGACTGCCGCACGTGGTCGGTCTGGTGACGGATCTGACCGAGCACCTGCTCCGGCGGGTGCGCGACTCGCTGCTGGCCGAGCTCGAACGGCGGGAGGCGGAGATGGGCCGCCACGGCGAGAAGGAGTTCGTGGATTTCGAGCGTCACCGCCCGGATCGAGCCTTCCCGGTCCTGGTGGTGGTCTTCGACGAGTTCGAGCAGCTGCGCGCGGAGCACCCGGCGTTCGTGGACGAGGTGGTCGTCCCCGTCGCCCGGCTGGGGCGCGGGCTGGGGGTGCACCTCATCCTCGGCACCCAGCGACCGCAGGGCTCGGTGCCCGAGGCCATCCGCAGCAACGCCAACGTCCGCATCGCCCTTCGCATGCTGGGGCCGGCCCAGAGCCAGGACCTCATCGACTCCCCAATGGCCGCACACATCGCTCCGACCGCCCGGGGTCGGGCCTACCTCCGACTCTCGCACCACACCCTGGTCGCCTTCCAGGTTCCGTACGCCGGCGCCCGGACCGCTCGCGCTTCGGCGGCGCCCACGGTGCGCGACCTCCGCTTCGCCGATCCCGCGCCCGAGCCGGTGGAGGAGGAGGCCGGTCCCACCGACTTCGAGCGTCTGGCCGACGCCATGGCGAGCGTCAGCGCCCGGCTGGGGCTGCCACCGCCCTCCCGACCCTGGCTCCCCCCGCTGTCCCCGGTGCTGCCGCTCGAGGAGTTGCCCGAGCCGGAGGCGGTCGACGGCGTGGCGGCGCCCCTCGGGCTGGTGGACGAACCACGGCGTCAGACGCAGTGGACCTTCGCCTTCCAACCCGCGCGGGACGGCCATCTGCTCGTCTACGGCACGCCGGGGAGCGGCAAGTCGACGCTGCTGCGTACCCTGGCCTGCGCGATCGCCCGGCGGCACGGACCGGACCAGGTGCACCTCTACGGCCTCGACTTCTCGTCCGGGGCCATGCGCTGCCTGGAGGCGCTTCCGCACATGGGCGGGGTGGCGGTGGGCGAGGACCCCGAGCGCGTGGCGCAGCTCCTGCGCATGCTGGCCGGGCAGGTGGCCAGGCGGCGCGCCGCCCCCGGGGTCGGCGATCCGCCTGTCGTCCTCTTGCTGGTGGACGAGTATGCCAGCTTCCAGGCGGTGTTCGAGCGCATCGACGGCGGGCGTTATCTCGCGCTGCTGGAGGGCCTGATCCGGGACGGCCGGAGTTGCGGGCTGTTCTGCGTGCTGACGACCTCGCAGCGGCGGGACCTGCACGGTCCGCTCTCGGCCGCGATCACGCGCCGGCTGCTGCTGAGGCCCGATCGTCACGACCAGGAGGCCCTCGCTCTGAGCCGCGACCTGCCGGCCGGCCTCGACCTCCCGCCGGGCCGGGGGTGGCTCGACGCCAAGCTGGAGATGCAGGTGGCGACCATGGGCGACGGGACGCCGGGCGCCGAGCTGGCCGCCATCGCCGGACTGGGGGCACAGCTGGCTTCTCGCCATCCGACCCGGGTCGTGCCCCGTCTCGAGGTGCTCCCGGACGAGCTGAGCCGGTCCCGACTGCCTCCGCCCGGACCCGGGCTGCGTGCGGT